>NZ_JBIVDY010000001.1:502218-650289 GCF_044747365.1 Kitasatospora sp. NPDC090091 | reverse complement strand
TGGAGCGGATGATGCGGGACGCGAAGATCACGCAGATCTACGAGGGCACCAACCAGATCCAGCGCATCGTCATGGCCCGCAACCTGCCGTAGGGCGGTACCGCACGCCAGTCCGGCTGTTCGAGGCCGATGCTATGTTCCGGGAATGAGCGAGAAGGAAGAGCAGGACCAGCCCATGAACGACGGGCCGCCGAAGCCGGCGATGCGTGAGGCGCTGGTCGCCGCCGCCTTCGAGCTCTTCCTGGAACGCGGCTTCGAACAGACCACCATCGACGACATCGTCTCCCTGGCCGGGGTCGGCCGGCGCTCCTTCTTCCGGTACTTCCCGGCCAAGGAGGACGTGGTCTTCCCCGACCACGAGCGCAGCCTCGCCGAGATGACGGAGTTCCTGGACTCCGGCAGCGGCGAGGAGGACCCGGTGCGGCACGCCTGCGGTGCCGCCCGGCTCGTCCTGCGGATGTACGCCGAGCAGCCGTCCTTCTCGGTGCAGCGCTACCGCCTCACCCGCAAGGTGCCCGGCCTGCGCGCGTACGAGCTGTCGGTGGTCTGGCGCTACGAGCACACGCTCGCGCACTACCTGCGCGGCCGGTTCGCCGACCGGCCGGACGGCGCGCTGCGCGCCGACGTGATCGCCGCCGCGGTGGTCTCCGCGCACAACCACGCGCTGCGCACCTGGCTGCGCTCGGGCGGCGAGAGCGACTGGATCGCCGAGGTGGACACCGCGATGGCCTTCGTCACCGGCACCTGGAGCGACCGGCCCGCCGAGGCCGCACCGGAGACCGGGGCGGCGGACGACGTCGTGGTGCTGATCGCCAGCCGCCGGGCCCCGCTCTGGCGGATGGTGCAGGGCATCGAGAGCGCCCTGGGCGACGCCCGCCGGGTGCCCGAGGACGCCCGGGAGACCCAGCCCGCCCCGCAGGCCTGACGCCCCGTCCGTCGCCGGGTGCCCGGGGCCCGCTCACCCCTGTGGCGCAACCCGGGCGCGCCGCGCCGCGCGGAGGGCGCCGGCCACCGTGCGGGGCGGCGCGCCCCGGGTGAGACTCGGTCGCAGGACGGGGCCGGGCTGCCTGCCCCGGCGACGCGAAGGAGCGGGCATGCCCCAGCAGACCGGGCCGGCGGGCGGCCCCACCCTGCGGGACGTCCTGCTGGCGAAGGGGTACCTCCGCCTCCTGCTGATCTCGGCCGCGCTCGGCATCCCGGTCTCGCTGATCGCGTTCGGCTTCGTCAGCCTGGAGCACGAACTCCAGCACTGGGTCTGGGAGAGCCTCCCGGTGGCCGCCGGCTTCGACCGCGCACCCTGGTGGTGGGGGCTGCCCGCGCTGCTGCTCGCCGGTCTGCTGCTCGCCCCGATCGTCACCCGGGTGCCGGGGCGCGGCGGCCACATCCCGGTCGACGGCCTCGGCGGCCCGCCCACCCCGCCGATCGCGGTGCCCGGCGTGGTGCTGGCCGCCCTCGCCTGTCTGCCGCTCGGTGCGGTGCTCGGCCCCGAGGCCCCGCTGATGGCGATGGGCAGCGGCCTGGCCCTGCTCGCCGTCCGCTCCTTCCGGCGGGCCGAGCGGCCCCAGCTGGCGCCGGTGCTCGGCGCGGCCGGCTCGGCGGCGGCGATCTCGACCATCTTCGGCAGCCCGCTGGTCGCCGGTGTGATGATGATCGAGGCGGCCGGCCTCGGCGGCCCGCGGCTGATGGCGCTGATCCTGCCCTGTCTGCTGGCGAGCGGCATCGGCGCGCTCGTGTTCACCGGCTTCGGCCACTGGACCGGCCTGTCGATCGGTGCGCTCTCGCTGCCCTCCGTGCCGCCCGAGGGCGTCCCGGACGCCGGAGACTTCCTCTGGGGCCTCCCGCTCGCGGCCGCGGTGACCGTGATCTGCGTCTGCGGCCAGCTGCTCGGACGGCGGGTCAAGGCGTACACCACGGGGGATCCGGACGGGCCCGCGCCCCCGCCGACCACCCGTCAGACCGCCGTACGGACGGTGGTCTGCTCGGTCGCGGTCGGGGCGTGCATCACCGCGTACGCACTGCTCACCGGGCGCTCCCCGGAGGAGGCCGCGCTCTCCGGGCAGCTCACCCTCGGCAGCCTGGCCGCGGAGCCGGGGGCCTGGCCGATCGGCGCCCTGCTGGCGCTGACGCTCTGCAAGGCGGCCGGCTGGGGCATCGCCCTGGGCAGCATGCGCGGCGGTCCGATCTTCCCGGCCGTCCTGATCGGCGCCACGCTGGGGGTGGCCTGCGGCCCGCTGCCGGGCCTCGGGGTGGCGTCGGGGCTGGCCGCCGGCATCGCCGCCGCCGCGGCGGCGGTCACCCGGCTGCCGGTCACCAGCGTCATCCTCGCGGCGGAGCTGATCGGCGAGGACGCGCGGAACGCGATGCCGCTGCTCATCGTGGCGGCCGTGACCGCCAGCGTGGTCGGCGAGCTGGTCCGCACCCTCGCCCGCCGCCGGAGCACGGACGCGGCCGTCGCGCCGCCGTCGAGGCCGGCGGCCCGGTAGACCCGTTCGGCGGACGGCCGGTGAACATCCGTCGATTCCCGGGTGGCCGGGCCCGCCGGTGCGGCATAACGGAGGGGTTCCCGCACCACGGAGGGGGCTCCCGTCCACCGGGGCCCACCGGACCGGCCGAAGGACCTCACCCATGCCCCTGAAGAACTACGGCGTGCTCGCCGCCACCGCCGTCGACCGCCGCCGCGAAGGCGCCACCGACACCCCGCACTACCAGATCCACCTGCGCGACGCGCACGGCACCGACTACCGGGCAGCGGTCAACGTCCAGTCGCAGCAGGCCCCCTCGGACCTGCTCTACGTCGTCGTCGACGACTTCCGGCACCCGCTCACCGCGCAGCTCCCGGACGCCGGCAGCGGCTGGACCGGCCTCTCCTCGAAGCCCGGCACGGCCGGCCTGGACTTCATCCGCGGCAACCTCTTCGACCCGGCCGCCCTGCGCACCCTGCCGCCCGACCTGCCCGGCGCCGACAACGACCTGGCCGACCTGCTCGACCACTACCTGCAGCGCGCCATCGCCGACCCCGCCGCCGCCGTGTACCTGATCGGCCAGCGCTTCGGCCCCGAGCCGGCCGTCCCCGACAAGGTCTTCGGCTTCCTGCCCGGCAACGGCGTCCACGACATCCACATGAACCAGGGCAACAGCGGCCGCTTCCGCTCCGACGACGGCGTCTTCCAGGACGGCGGCCTGCTGATCCACCTGCCCGCCGACGACCGCTGGGTCGCGGTCTTCCTCGCCTTCCAGACCCAGGCGTGGCACACCGACGACGTCACCGGCCACGCACTGCCCGGCACCCCGCCCCGCCCGACCGACCCGACCGGCCAGGACGCCCCGCTGCGCATCGTCGCGGCCGTCGTCAACCCGGCCGG
Source organism: Kitasatospora sp. NPDC090091 (assembly GCF_044747365.1). Taxonomy (NCBI): domain Bacteria; kingdom Bacillati; phylum Actinomycetota; class Actinomycetes; order Kitasatosporales; family Streptomycetaceae; genus Kitasatospora; species Kitasatospora sp. NPDC090091. The sequence continues at coordinate 646,928 of NZ_JBIVDY010000001.1, read as the reverse complement.
CCCGGCGCCCGAGGACGAGACCGTCACCCTGCTCAACACCTCGGCAGACCCGGCCGACCTGACCGGCTGGCACCTCGCCGACCGGGCCGGGCACCGGCTCGCGCTGCCCGCCGGACCGCTGGCGGCCGGCGCCACGCTCGTCGTGCACGGCGGAAACGGCTTCGAACTCGGCAACCACGGCGGGTCGATCACCCTGCTCGACCCCAGCGGCCTCAAGGTCCACGGCGTCGCCTACACCGCCCGCCAGGCCGCCGCCGAGGGGCGGACGATCACCTTCTGAGGCTCCCCCCGGCCTGCGGGCCGCGGGGCCCGGCCGCCGCGGGTGTCCCTCGTCCGAGTGACACCTGGATTCACCCGCCGCGGCCGGGGCAACCTCGCCCCGTGACCACCTCCGCCCCCCGCCGCCGTCGGCGCCGCCGCCCGCCCACCCCGGCCCAGGCCGCCCCCCGCGCGGCCGCCGCGCCGGCCCTGCCCTCCCCGCAGCCGGCTGCCCCGTCGTCCCGTTGCTGCGACGTCGCCACCACCGAGCACCGCGCCCTCGGCGGCACCGTCATCCGCACCCGCCACCACCGCCCGACCTGTCCGGTCTGGACCGCGCGCTGACGCCCCACCGCCTCCCACCGGCGGCGGACCGGCCCCGAGGCGCCGGCCGACCGACCAACAGGCCAGGCCCGGCAGGGCCGGGCAGGGTCGGTAGGACCGAGCAGGACCGGGGGTAGGGCCGGGTAGGGCCGCGAAAACGAAGAATCCCCTCGGCGCTCTTGCGAGCCCCGAGGGGATGTCATCTGTGTCCGAGGGGGGACTTGAACCCCCACGCCCGATAAAGGGCACTAGCACCTCAAGCTAGCGCGTCTGCCATTCCGCCACCCGGACCGGGTGTTGTCTCTTCGGCCTCGTCGGCCGCGCTGACAGATGTAACTGTAGCAAAGATCGGCTTGTGGTCCCAAAACGCCTCCTGGAGGGGGAGCCGGGCTGGTGGCCGGGGCAAGGGGCGATCCGTGGCGGGGGTGTGACCAGCGGGTTTCCCCCGGTTTCCGCAGGACGCGCGGGGTGGATCCGGCCAGGGGGCTGGGGGAGGATGGGCGGACGTGCTCGTACGGCCCGGGTGCAGGTCCCGGGGGTGGCGCGCTGGTGCGTCGGTGCGGGCCAGAGACGAGGAGTGACCGTGAGCGAGCGGAGCGAGTCGACGACGGGGCGGGCTGCGGCGCCGAAGGTGACGGCTGAGTCGGAGGTCGCCGAGATCTGCCGCGATCTGATCCGGATCGACACCAGCAACTACGGCGACGGTTCCGGTCCGGGGGAGCGGAAGGCCGCCGAGTACGTGGCCGAGCAGCTCGCGGAGTTCGGCCTCGAACCGCAGATCTTCGAGTCGGCCAAGGGGCGCGCCTCGACCGTGGTCCGGATCGAGGGGGAGGACCGGTCGCGTCCGGGCCTGCTGATCCACGGGCACACCGACGTGGTGCCGGCCAACGCGGCGGACTGGACGTACGACCCGTTCGCCGGGGAGATCGCCGACGGCTGCGTCTGGGGGCGCGGCGCGGTCGACATGAAGGACATGGACGCGATGACGCTGGCCGTCGTGCGCGACCGGCTGCGCACCGGGCGCAAGCCCCCGCGCGACCTGGTGCTCGCCTTCCTGGCGGACGAGGAGGCCGGCGGGACGTACGGCGCGCGCTTCCTGGTGGACAAGCACCCCGGGCTGTTCGAGGGCGTGACCGAGGCGATCGGCGAGGTCGGCGGCTTCTCCTTCACGGTGAACGACCGGGCCCGGCTCTACCTGATCGAGACGGCCGAGAAGGGCATGCACTGGATGCGGCTCACGGTCGAGGGCCGGGCTGGGCACGGCTCGATGGAGAACGACGACAACGCCATCACCGAGCTGTGCGAGGCGGTCGCCCGGCTCGGGCGCCACCAGTTCCCGCTGCGGATCACCAAGACGGTCCGGGCGTTCCTGGACGAGCTGTCCGACGCCCTCGGCGTCGAGCTCGACCCGGAGAACATGGACGAGACCCTGCGCGTCCTCGGCGGCATCGCCAAGATGATCGGCACCACGCTGCGCAACACCGCCCAGCCGACCATGCTCGGCGCCGGCTACAAGGTCAACGTGATCCCCGGCCAGGCGACCGCGCACGTGGACGGGCGCTTCCTGCCCGGCTACGAGGAGGAGTTCCTGGCAGAGCTGGACAGCGTGCTCGGCCCGCGGGTGAAGCGGGAGAGCGTGCACTCGGACAAGGCGATCGAGACCAGCTTCGACGGCGCCCTGGTCGAGGCGATGCAGACCGCGCTGCGGGCCGAGGACCCGATCGCGCGCGCGGTGCCGTACTGCCTCTCCGGCGGGACGGACGCCAAGTCCTTCCAGGACCTCGGCATCCGCTGCTTCGGCTTCGCGCCGCTGCAGCTGCCGCCGGAGCTGGACTTCGCCGGGATGTTCCACGGCGTGGACGAGCGGGTGCCGGTGGACGGGCTGAAGTTCGGCGTCCGGGTGCTGGACCGGTTCATCGACGCCTGCTGAACCGACGCCTGCTGAACCGACAGCTGCCGACGCCTGCCGAGACGGCTGCCGCGGCCCGCTCCCGGAGTGCCGGGGGCGGGCCGTCCGCATTGTCCGAGCTAATGATTTGGGACGGCGGAACGGAGATCGAGAGAAACGATTCTGCCCGGATTTACGGTTCGAGCGTCTGTGCGTACCTTCACCGTTGCGGGTGAATGGGGAATCCGGTCCGTACCCCGTTTGCCACACCCTCGTTCATTCCTGTGCAGCCCGCCGAACGGGTTGCGTTGTCCATACAGGAGGAATGATGAAGGTCAAGAAGATCGCCGCCGTCACCGCTGTCACCAGTGGTCTGGTGCTGGCCGCCGCCGGTGTCGCGTCCGCTCACGGCGGTGCCGCCGCCGAGGGTGTGGCCGCCGGCTCCCCGGGCGTCGTCGCGGGCAACCAGGTGCAGATCCCCGTGCACATCCCCGTCAACGTCTGCGGCAACACCGTCAGCGTGATCGGCCTGCTGAACCCGGCGTTCGGCAACCACTGCGCCAACTTCTGAGCCGCGTACGAGACGCGCCGCTCGCCGGGCGCCGACGGACTCCCGTCGGGCGCCGTTGAGCGCGGGGTTGACCGCCTGACCGGCTGACCGGCCGGCTGTCGGGTCGACTCTCTTGGCCCCCGGGTGGCGGACGCGCCGCACCGGGGGCGCTTGTCTGTTCGGGCCCGGTCGGTGGCGTCGCTCGATCGGGTGAAGCTGGTTCGTTCGGCTCAACCCCGCCGCCGGCACCTCGTTAAGCCTGTGCACTCAAAGGCCGGGCCAGTTGTTCGGAATTTCCGACTTTCTGTAGGTCTTACCTCGTCTCGATACGTCAGGGGAATATATGAGGAATGTAGCCAAGAAGGGGCTCCTCACGGTCGTGGCCACCGGCAGTGTCCTGGCCTCGACCGCCGGCTACGCCCACGCGGGTGCCGAGGCGCAGGGCGGGGCGGCCGGGTCGCCGGGCGTGGCCTCCGGGAACTCGGTGCAGGTGCCGGTCGAGGTGCCGATCAACGCCTGCGGCAACACCGCCGACGTGGTCGGGCTGCTCAACCCGGCCTACGGCAACCGCTGCGCCAACATCGACGGTCGGGCCGGTGGCGGGCACGACGGCGGGCATGGTGGCGGCAAGAGCGCCACGTCCGGCTCCTCCGCCTCCGGGACGGCGGCGGGGTCACCGGGCGTGGCCTCCGGCAACAGCGTCCAGGCGCCGGTCCACGTGCCGGTGAACGCCTGCGGCAACTCGGTGAACGTGGTCGGCGTCGGCAACCCGGCCTTCGGGAACACCTGCGCGAACGAGGGCACCCCGGCCCCCAACCCGCCCGGCAAGCCCGATGACGACTGCCCGGAGGAGCCCGGCACGCCCAGCCCGCCGCCGCCCACCCACTCGACCCCGGCCACCCCGACCACGCCGCCGTCGCACTCCCCCGGCGGCGAGAGCACGCCGGGCAACCCGCGGACGGGCGGCCCGTCCACCGCGCCCGCCACCCCTGCGAGCAGCCAGGCCGTCCCAGCCGCGGCCCACAGCGCGAGCCCCGCGGCCGCCGCGCCGGAGGCCACCGGCCAGCTGGCCTCGACCGGCGCGGGCGGCACCGAGCTGCTCGGTGCGGCCGGCGTCGCCCTGCTGGTCGGCGGCGGCGTCCTGTACCGGCGGGCCCGCGCCGGCGTGCGCTGAGCCGCTGACGCCGCCCGGGCCGGCTGGAGGAGCCGGCCCGGGCGGCGGTGAACGCCGCGCGCCCGCGGCCGTCGTCTGGTCCGACGGCCGCGGGCGCGCGTGTGTTTCAGCGGGTGCTCAACGGGTGCTCAGCGGTCGGGGTGCCCGGGCCGGCTGCGGCGCCTGCGGCGCGCGGCCCGGGCGGTGCGAGCGACGCCCGTCACCAGCTCCGCACCTGGCGGATGATCCGCCGGCGCAGCAGCACCGTCCGGCTGCCGTCCGGGAACAGTCTCAGCCGGTCCAGCTCCCAATGCCCGTACTCGGCATGGTCGGTGAGCAGTTGGCGTGCCGCGTTGCGTGAGGTGCCGCGCGGCATGCGCAGCGACTGGTACTCGTACTCCGGCTGCCGGACCGGCTTCGCTGGGGTCAAGACGCTCCTCCTGAAGGACACCTGGAGGCAAGCCTACGGCCTGCCTCCGACAACGGGCCCGGGTATTTTCGGCCGGGCTCGCACGCCGGCCGCGGCACGGCTCCACCCGCACCCCGGCCGGAGGACTGACACTGCATCAGATCCACTTCTCCTGCTGACGGAATACCCCGATCACGGTGCGCCAAGCGGCACCCGGCCGGCCCGACCGTGCCACCGCACGGCGGCGATGGGTGCCGTGGGGAGGCAAGGGGTGCCGTGCGGTGGCGAGGACTGCCGAGGGGGGCCGTGCGCGGGGCGTGCGCGGGCACAGAACCACCCGGATCGGACATCGGGGCGGAAGTTGCGGTGAAATCGCGGGTGTAGGTGACAACCGCTGTGCGTACCGACACCGCGGGGAGATAGCGTCTGCACCATGTCTGATGCCGCGCAGCCCACCATTGCCGAGGTACGCGCCGCCGCCGAGGCGGTCAAGGCCGCCATCGACCGTCATCTGGAAGCGGTGTCAAGCCCCAACACAGCGGATGATCCCGCCGTGTTCGCCGCCTACGAGCAGCTCGCGACGGCGGCCATCGCGTACGACCAACTCCTCTACGAGGCCTACGACGAGGTCACCCCGTTCGAGGTGCCCGGCGACGAGGGCCCGGGCGGGTTCCACGGCCCCGAACAGCCCGAGGCGATCAGCGTGCTGATCCGTCGCGACTACCACGTGGTGGACCCGAAGCGACTGCGCGCCCAGGCCGAGCGGCTGGACGACTCGCTGACCCCCGGCGGTGGCGAGACCGGCGGCGTGAACGCGGCGATCGGCGTGCTGTTCGGCGAGTACGAGCCGGACGAGATCGCCGCCCGCAGCGAGGAGTTCGGCCTGGAGGAGGCGGACTCGACGCTCTGGGTCGCCGCGGCCGAGCCGAGTGAGCCGGGGGAGTGGCTGCCCGAGCCGTTCGAGCACGCCGATCCGCAGCTGCTGATCTGCCGGTTCGACGTCAGCGAGGTCTACGACGACGAGGACCTCGACGACTGAGCGCCGCCCGGGGCGGCGGCGGGACACCCGTCCCGCCGCCGCCCCGCGCCGTTCGCGGCCGCCTCCGAGGCGTCCGGTGGGCAGTGCGCCCGGCGGGCGCAGGGCTGCCGGACCGCTTCTGCAGGCGCATGGTTTCGGCCGTTCCGCTCCGTGCGAGCGGGGCGCACGCGGCGGCGCGGGAGCTCTGGGCCCCCGCACCCCGAGGCAGGGCTCAGGACGCCGCGGCGAAGTCCACGGTCTTGGTCTCGGCCGTTCCGGCGGTGCGCCCGGGCGCGCGCTGGGTGGACCAGTACATGTTGGTGTGAGCGATGACCTGCGCCGGCGCCGGAGCGCCCCATGCGGTCAGGTCCTCCGTCGTGTGGGCGTCGCTGACCAGCAGGGCGTCGTAGCCCCGGGCGAGCGCGCCGTGGAGGGTCGACCGGACGCAGAAGTCGGTCTGGGAGCCGCAGACGACGAGACGCCCGGCCCCGAGGCCCGCGAGCTCGGCCTCCAGCGTGGTGGCCTCGAAGGAGTCGCGGAAGAGCTTCTCCACGATCGCCTCGCCCTCGGCGGGCACCAGCTCGGGGACGATCTGCCAGCCGCCGCTGCCGAGGACCAGCTCGTCGTCGGAGTGCCGGACCCAGACGACCGGCACCTGCTCCTGCCGGGCCCGGTCCACCAGGGCGGCGATGTTGGCGACGACGGTGTCGCGCTGGTACGCCGCCGCGACGACGTCGTTCTGCACGTCGATGACGAGCAGGGCCGTGCGGGGCCGGTTCTCCAGAGTGGTCATGCTCTCCCCTTGCCTGGACTTCGCTTCGTACACCGGGCGGGCCCGGGTTCGGCCGCCCGTCGCAGCCTAGACCCGGGCACCGACGGCGGGGCGGGGTGACGGCCTCGTCCGGTCGGTACCCGGGGTGGGTGGGGAGCCGTCAGTAGGCCTGTGCCGCGTTCTCGGCCAGGATGGCGCGCAGTCGGGTGGTGCGGGGCTGGGCCGGGCGCTCGGCGACGGCCTGGGGGAGGGCCGGCCCGGCGGCGTGGACCACCGAGAGGTGGCGCTCGCCGCGGCCGAACGCGGTGTAGACCCACTGCCGGGTCAGCGCCGGGCCCGCGTCGCCCGGCACCACCACGACGGCGCCCGGCCAGCGGCGGCCGACCGCCTGGTGGACGGTCAGCGCCCAGCCGTGCCGCAGCCGGGCCGCCTCGGCGGGCGGGACGGTGCGGCGGGCGCCGTCCGCGTACTCGAGGTGCAGGCCGTCGGCGTCGCCGTCGAGGACGCGGGCCGGGCGGGTGGTGCCGGGGGCCGGCGAGTCCACCACCCGGTCGCCCGGGTCGAAGCCGCCGAAGCGGCCCGGGCCGGGGTTGAGCCGGGCCTTGGCGGCCGCGTTGAGCGCCCGGGTGCCGGCGGCGCCGCCGTGGCCGGCGGTGAGCAGCACCACCTGCTCGGCGGGGATGCCGAGCGCGCGCGGGATCGAGTCGGTGAGCAGCTGGATCGCCCGGTGGACGGCCTCGGTGCCGTCCTTGGCGGTCAGGATGACCACCTCCTTGTCCGGCGCCTCGACCGGCTGCAGCTCGCCGATGCCGACGCCCGAGACCAGTTCGCCGATCGGGCCGAAGTCCGGGGTCCGGGAGGCGACCGTGGGGCAGACCTTGGCGGTCAGCAGGTCGGCGAAGAACCGGCCGGGGCCGGCGGACCAGAGCTGGCCCGGGTCGCCGCTGAGGACCAGCCGGGTGCCGTCGGCGAGCGATTCCAGCAGGGTCGCGGCCAGCTCGACGTCCAGCAGCGGGGCGTCCAGGACGACCAGCAGGTCGAGCGCGAGCGTGCCGTCGGAGGAACGGCCGGGGCCGGCGGTACCGGCCAGCAGCTCGGCGAGGGTGACGGCCTGCAGCGGGCCGTCGGCGAGTGCGGCGAGGCTGTCCCGGCCCTGGTCGGTCCAGGTGGCGGCCCAGGCGCGGAGCCCGAGGCCGGTGGCGGCGCGCACCAGCGCGGCCGGCTCGGCCCGGGCGGCCTCGCCGCCGGTGTGGGTGATCAGGGCGTGCTCGGCGGCGGCCCGGACCAGGGCGGTGGCGGAGGTGGAGGTGGCCGAGGCCGCGGCCGCCTCCCAGGCGGCGGGCCCGGGGTCGGCGGGCGCGGCGTCGGCGGGCGTGGTGGTGCCCGCGTCGGTGTCGGTGTCCGTGTCGTCGTCGGACGCCGCATCCTCGGCCTCGTCTGCGCCCTCGCCCTCGCCCTCGGCCTCGGCCTCGCCCTCGTCCGGGTCCTCGCCGGGGACGAAGGTCGACATCAGCCGGACCAGGCCGTCCGCGAGGCTCTCCTCCGCCAGGGCGAGCCGCTCCAGCGCGAGGACGGTACGGGTCGGCGGCTCGTCCTCGTCGCCGCCCGCCGCATGGGCCTCGGGACCGGTGAGCTCCTCCTGGAACGGCATCGCCCGGCCGTCGAGCACGGCGGCCTGCAGGGCCGCGGCGGCGTCGGGCAGGCCGAGGCGGTCGAGACCGGCCGTCACCTCGCCGATCTCGACGGCGGAGTGGCCGCGCAGGGCGGACTGCTCCAGCAGCCACGGCACCAGCGCCTGGGCCCGGCGCTGATCGCCCGGACCGGCGGCGGGCCCGAGCAGGCCGCGCGCGAAGCCGTCCGCGTGCTCGGGGCGGACGCCGGGCAGGGCCAGCACGGCCCACGGGTCCGCGCGCAGCTGCTCGGCGGCGCCGTCGCCGAACGCGGCCACGGCGGCGGGCGCGAGGTCCGCGGGCGCGCCGCCGGCGGCCAGCACGTCGGCGGTGTCCTTGAGGGCCTGCGCGCGCTGCTCGTCGGTCTCGGCCCGGACCGGGGCCGGCCGGGCGGCTGCGGGAGCCGCCGCCGTCGCGCCCGCGTCCCCGGCCGGAGCGTCCTGGGCGCCGTGAGCCGCACCGCCGGCCTGCCCGCCCGGGGCCTCGGCCTCGGCCGGGCCCTCCTCCTCGGCGCTCGGCCGGGGGGCCTGCGGCTTCCGCGGGGTCCGCGGTGCCTGGCCGCCGTCCTGCTGCCCGATGGTCCGGATCCGCTCGGCCAGGGCCGCCACCGCGGCGGCCTTCTCGGCGCCGGAGAGAGCGCCGCCGGATCCGCCGCCGGCGGCGTCGGCCGCGTCGGGGGCAGTCGAGGTCTCCTCCGAAGCGTTGTTCTCCGTGGCACTCATCGTTCGCTCCAAGAAAGGTCACTCCACTGCTGGGCGCCGGCCGGCGCCGGTCGCGGGGCAGCCGTCGGCTGCCGGCGCGCCGGGGTGCGGTCGGCTTGGTCGGGTCGGTGCGGCCGCTGCGGGCGGCGGCGGCACCGGTCGGTCGCGCCGGCTGGTCGGGCCGGGTCGGTCAGATCGGTCGGGTCACGTCGAGTCGGTCGTTCTACACAGGTCGGTACAGGTCGGTCGGGTCGTTCAGGGGCGGATCGGTCGCCCGCACCGGGGGCGGCGCGCACGCCTACAGCTCGCTCCACCCCTGGTCCGGGTAGCGGTGGACCGGCGCCGAGATGTCGTCGAGCGCACCGCGGATCTCACCCGGAAGAGTAAGCGCCTCCACTGACAGCGCCGCCTGCAGCTGCCCGACCGTCCGCGCCCCGACCAGCGCCGAGGCGACCCCGGGCCGGTCCCGCACCCAGGCGAGGGCCACCGCCAGCGGGCTGCTGGCCAGGCCGTCAGCGGCGGTGGCGACCGCGTCCACGATCCGCCGCGAGCGCTCCCCGAGGTACGGCTGGACGAAGCCGGAGAGGTACGGCGAGGCGCCGCGCGAGTCCTGCGGGACGCCGTGCCGGTACTTCCCGGTGAGCACGCCGCGCCCGAGCGGCGAGGAGGCGAGCAGGCCGACCCCGGCGTCCCGGGCGGCCGGCACGGCCTCGCGCTCGATGCCGCGCTGGAGCAGCGAGTACTCCAGCTGCACGCCGGCCAGCGGCACCCGACCGTGGTGGGCGCGCTGCCAGGTGGCGGCCTTGGCGAGCTGCCAGCCGCTGTAGTCGCAGACCCCGACGTACCGGGCGCGCCCGGAAGCGACGGCGATGTCGAGGGCGCTGAGGGTCTCCTCGGCCGGGGTGGCCGGGTCGAATGCGTGCACCTGCCAGAGGTCGACGTAGTCGGTGCCGAGCCGGCGCAGCGAGGCGTCCAGCGCCGCGAGCAGGTGGCCGCGCGAGCCGTCGAAGCGGCGGCCGGACTCCGGGACGCTGCCCGCCTTGGTGGCGATCACCAGCTCGGAGCGGGGGATCAGGCTGTCGGTGAGCCGGGAGAGCAGGTACTCGGCGCCGCCGTCCGCGTACACGTCGGCGGTGTCGACCAGGTTGCCGCCGGCGTCGACGAAGTCCTTGAGCTGCTCGGCGGCCTCGTGCTCGTCGGTGTCCCGGCCCCAGGTCATGGTGCCGAGGCCGAGCCGGGAGACCTGCAGCCCGGTACGGCCGAGGTGACGCTTTTCCATCGGACGGGCCCCTTCACTGGCCGGGACGGCGGGCCGTCGGGGGGACCGGCCCGCCCGGCGAACGCGCAGGTGGGGAGAGGCGTCCCCACGTCGGCTGAGCGTAGCGGCCGGTGCCCGGGCTGGTGTGCAGACCCGCAGGACGATCACTGCGCGCCGGGTCGGCCGCGATGTGGCCCAGGCCACACCTACCGGCCAGTAGCATGACCGTCGAGAGCACGGTTACCCTCGCGAGCAACCCGACTGGAAGGCATGGCAGATGCGACTCGGTATCAACCTCGGCTACTGGGGACTCGGTATGGACGCCGACAACGTCGCCGTCGCGCAGGAGGCCGACCGGCTCGGCTACTCGGTCTGCTGGGCCGCCGAGGCCTACGGCTCGGACGCCGCCACCGTGCTCTCCTTCGTCGCCGCCCGGACGGAGCGGATCGACGTCGGCTCGGCGATCTTCCAGATCCCGGCCCGGACGCCGGCCATGACCGCGATGACCGCCGCCACCCTGGACACCCTCTCCGGCGGCCGGTTCCGGCTCGGCCTCGGCGTCTCCGGCCCGCAGGTCTCCGAGGGCTGGTACGGCGTCAAGTTCGACAAGCCGCTGGCCCGCACCCGCGAGTACGTGGAGATCATCCGCAAGGCGATGTCGCGCGAGCGGCTGGTCCACGAGGGCGAGCACTGGACCCTGCCGCTGCCGGGCGGTCCGGGCAAGCCGATCAAGCTCACCGTGCACCCGGTGCGCGAGCAGATCCCGCTGTACATCGCGGCGATCGGCCCGAAGAACCTGGAGCAGACCGGCGAGATCGCCGACGGCTGGCTGGGAATCTTCTTCTCGCCCGAGCACGCCGCGCTCTCGCTCGACCCGCTGAAGGCCGGCCGGGCCAAGGCCGGGCAGAGCCTGGAGGGCTTCGACCTCTGCCCGACCGTGAACATCGCCGTCGGCGAGGACACCAAGGCCGGCGCCGACGCGCTGCGCTCCTACGCGGCGCTCTACATCGGCGGCATGGGCAGCCGCGAGAAGAACTTCTACAACCAGCTCGCCCGGCGGATGGGCTACGAGCAGGCGGCGGACGAGATCCAGGAGAAGTACCTGGCCAAGGACTACGCGGGTGCCGCGGCCGCCGTCCCGCACGACCTGATCGACGCCACCTCGCTGCTCGGCGACACCGCCCGGATCGCCGACCGGATGCAGGCCTACGCCGACGCGGGCGTCACCACGCTCACCCTGGCGCCGGCCGGCTTCAGCCTGGAGGAGCGGGTGCTCGCGCTGCGCACCGGCGTCGAGGCCCTGGAGCGCGCCGGACTCGCCTGACCGGGCGGGCCGCCCCGCCGGGGCCCGGACCGTGCGAACGGTCGGGCCCTGCCGGGGGGGGGGGGGGCGGCCGGCCCGTGGCGGCTCGGGCCCTACAGCCAGTCGTGCCGCTTGAACACCCGGTGCAGCGCCACGCAGACCAGCACCATCAGCGCCACCGCCGCCGGATACCCCCAGGGCTGGTGCAGCTCCGGCATGTGCTCGAAGTTCATGCCGTACACGCCCGCGATCATGGTCGGCACCGCGGCCAGCGCCGCCCACGCCGAGATCTTCCGCATGTCGTTGTTCTGCTGGACGCTGACCTGCGCCAGGTTGGCGCTCAGGATGTCCGACAGCAGCCGGTCCATGGCGTCCACCTGGTCGTTGGCCCGGGCCAGGTGGTCGGCGACGGACCGCAGGTACGGCAGCGCCTCGGGGCGGACGAACGGCACGCCGCCGCCCTCCAGCCGCAGCATCGGCTCCAGCAGCGGGCCGGTCGCCCGGCGGACGGCCACCAGCTGGCGCTTGTAGCCGTAGATCCGGCCGGCCGTGTCGCGGCCGATCCGGCCGGGGGCGAAGACGTCCGCCTCCAGCTCGTCCAGGTCCGCCTGGAGGGCGACCGCCACGTCCACGTACCCGTCCACCACCGAGTCGCAGACCGCGTGCAGGACGGCGCTCGGCCCGTACTTCAGCACCTCCGGCTGCTGCTCCAGCTCGGTCCGCAGCTCGCCGAGCGGGCTGTCGGCGCCGTGGCGGACCGTCATCACGAAGTCCTCGCCGACGAAGACCATCACCTCGCCGCCGGTCACCGCGTGGCCGCCCGGGTGGTAGCCGAGCGTCTTGAGCGCAACGAACAGCGAGCCCTGGTAGGCCTCCACCTTCGGGCGCTGGTGCGCGCGGACGGCGTCCTCCACCGCCAGCGGGTGCAGGCCGAACTCCCGGCCGACCTGCTCCAGTTCCTCGGAGCTCGGCTCGAAGAGGCCTATCCACACGAAGGAGCCCCGGCCGGCCGCGCGCGCGGCGGCGAGGGCGCCGGCGTGGCCATCGGGGCACTCGGTCCGGCGGCCGTCGCGGTAGATTGCGCAATGGACGATCACGCGGGCCATTGTGGCCCCTCCGCGGCCGGGACGGCAGGACCTCCTCCCACCCCGGGGACGGAAACCGCCACCCCGCAGGCCCCCGGCCGCCACCCCGGAGGCCCGGCCACCACCCCCGGAGCCCCCGGCCGCCACCCCGGGGGCCGGAGACCGGCCCCCGGAGGAACGGGGGCCGGACGTCGCCGCCCGGGAGGCCGTAGGCTGGGCCCCATGCCCACCCTGCTGCTCGTCCGCCACGGCCGCTCGACCGCGAACACCGCCGGAATCCTGGCCGGTTGGACGCCCGGGGTGGACCTCGACGACACCGGCCGCGCCCAGGCCGCCGCGCTGGCCGGCCGGCTCGCCGGGATCCCGCTGGTGCAGGCCGTGAGCAGCCCGCTGGAGCGCTGCCGGCAGACCCTGGAGCCGCTGCTCGCCGCCCGGCCCGAACTCGGCCCGCCCGCCGAGGACGAGCGCCTCGGCGAGTGCCACTACGGGGACTGGACCGGCCGGCCGCTGGCCGAGCTGGCCAAGGAGCCGCTCTGGCGCACCGTCCAGGACCACGCGGCGGCCGCAGCCTTCCCCGGTGGCGAGTCGCTGCGCGAGCTGAGCCACCGTACGGTGGGCGCGGTCCGCGAGTGGAACGCGAAGATCGCCGCCGAGTACGGCGAGGACGCGGTCTGGATCGCCTGCTCGCACGGCGACGTGATCAAGGCCGTGGTGGCCGATGCGCTGGGCCTGCACCTCGACCACTTCCAGCGGATCAGCGTCGAGCCCTGCTCGGTCACCGCCGTCCGCTACACCCCGCAGCGGCCCTTCGTACTGAGGATGGGCGACACCGGCGACCTCTCCCCGCTCGCCCCGAAGCCGGGCGGCCGGTCCGCCGGCGGCAGCGGTACTCCGGCCGGGGACGCGGTGGTCGGCGGCGCGACCGGCGCGGCCTGACCGGCCCGGCTCGCCCGCCCGGCTCCCCGACTTCGGCTCCCCGGGCCGGGCCCGAAGGTCGTAGGGTGACTTACGAGCCCCATCGATGCCCGACCCGTCCGACCACCCCGATCGACCACCACGATCGACACGATCCGGAGCGAGAAGCGTGCCCCGTCAGGTCTTCTTCTACGACCAGCCCGAACGGTTCGTGGCCGGCACCGTCGGCCAGCCCGGCGCCCGGGCGTTCTACCTGCAGGCCAGCGCCCGGGGGCGGATCACCAGCGTGCTGCTGGAGAAGACCCAGGTCGCCGCGCTCGCCGAGCGGATCGAGGAGGTGCTGGACGAGGCGCTGCGGCGCAGCGGCGGCGACGCCTCCATCCCCGCCGCCGCGCCGGCCGACCTGCTGGACACCGCGCCGCTGGACCTGCCGCTGGAGCAGGAGTTCCGGGTCGGCACCATGGCGCTGGCCTGGGACAGCATCGACAGCTGCCTGGTGGTCGAGGCCCAGGCGGTGGTCGAGGAGGAGGACGAGGAGGACGCCGAGTCCGTCTTCGAGGACACCGAGGACGGCCCCGACATGCTGCGGGTGCGGCTGACCGGCGCAATGGCCCGGGTGTTCGCCAAGCGGGCGCTGGACCTGGTCGCCGCGGGCCGCAAGCCCTGCCCGTTCTGCAACCTGCCGCTCGACCCGGAGGGCCACCTGTGCCCGCGCGCGAACGGCTACCGGCGCTGAACACCGAGACCCCGCCGCAGGCGGACCCGGCGGCGGGCGCGGCGCTGGCCGCCGACGCACCCGCCGCGCTGCACCTGCTGCGCGAGGGCGAGCTGACGGTGCACGGCCGGCTGGCCGACGCCTCGAACGCCGCGCTGTACTGCAGCGTCGCGCTGGACGGCCGCACCGCGCAGGCGGTCTACAAGCCGGTGGCCGGCGAGCGCCCGCTCTGGGACTTCCCGGACGGCACCCTGGCCGGCCGCGAGGTCGCCGCGTACGAGCTCGCCGCCGCCACCGGATGGGCGCTCGTCCCGCCGACCGTGCTGCGGGACGGCCCGCACGGGCCCGGAATGGTCCAGCTCTGGGTCGAGCCCGATCCGGGCGCCGCCCCGCTGCTCGCCCTCCAGGACCCGCAGGGGCCGGAGGAGGGCTGGCTGCCGATCACCCACGCGGAGGTCGGCGGCGGACGCACCGCCCTGCTGGTGCACCCCGACGACCGGCGGCTGCGGCGGCTGGCCGTGCTGGACGCCGTCCTCAACAACGCCGACCGCAAGGGCGGCCACCTGATCTGCGCCGCCGACGGCCGGATCTACGGCATCGACCACGGGGTCACCTTCAACACCGAGGGCAAGCTGCGCACCCTGCTCTGGGGCTGGGCAGGGCAGCCGCTGCCGGCGGAGGCCCTGGAGATGCTGACCGGGCTGGCCGGGCGGCTGGCGGCCGACCTCGGCGAGCGGCTCGCCCCGCACCTGACCGCGGCCGAACTCGCGGCCGCCCGGGAACGGGTGGCCGAGCTGCGGGGCACCGGACGCCACCCGCTGCCCTCCGAGGACTGGCCGGCCATCCCCTGGCCGCCGATCTGACCCCACCGATCTGACCTTGCCGGGCGCGACGCCCGGCTGAGCGCAGTACCGCCGCCGCGGCCCCGGCCCGACCGGCATTGGTCTGGACCTGCGTGGCGCTCCGGCCGCACACTGCTCCGATGGACGAGCGACGGACCGCCCCCCACCTGGACCTGCCGCTGCACCGCCTGCAGGTCCCCCTGCCGCACCTGCTGCCCTTCGCGATCGGCAGCTTCGACGCCATCGGCCCGCTCTCCCGCGCGGGCTTCCCCCACCGGCACTCCTTCTTCGAGATCGTCCACGTCACCGGCGGCCGCGGCGCCCATGTGCTGGACCTGGTCCACCGCCCGCTGCGCCCGCCGCAGTTGTGCGTCATCGCCCCCGGCCAGGTGCACTACTGGGCCGACGCCGAGGGCCTGACCGGCCAGGTCGTCCTCTTCAACGAGGACTTCCTGCTGGGGCACCCGCAGGACCTCGCCGCGCTGCGCTCGCTGGCCGTCCGCCCGGCGCTGCCGCTCGGCGACCGGGCCGGGCCGATCGGCGCGCTGCTGGCCGACATGGAGCACGAGTACCGCAGCTGCGCGCCGGGCTACCCGGGTGTGCTGCGGGCCAGCCTGCACATCCTGATCGTCCGGGCGATGCGCGCCGCCCTCCCCGGGGCGGACGGTGCGGCGCCCGGCCGGTCGGCCGAACTGGTCTCCGCCTTCACCCGGTTGATCGCCGGGCCGGGCCGGGGGTGGCGCTCGGTGGCCTCCTGCGCCCAGGAGTTGGGGGTCTCGCCCGGGCATCTCCAGGCCCTGGTCAAGGAAGCGACCGGCCGCACGCCCGGCCGGCTGATCCGCCAGCAGCAGACCCTGGAGGCCAAGCGGCTGCTCGCCTGCACCGATCTGACCGTCCGCCAGGTGGCCAGGGAGGCCGGCTTCGGCGACCCGGCGTACTTCTGCCGCTTCTTCCGGCGGGAAACCGGGATGACGCCGGGGGAGTTCCGGGCGGGGGTCGGAGGAAATCACCACGATCCCCGGATCGCGTCCATCGCGGCGGGTCCGGACGCCCCGTAGGTTGGCTGCTGGCCGCCGGCGAGCGGCCCGCTCCGCGGGGGCGACCGCCGGCCCGGTCCTTGTCATGCCCCCACCATGGCAAGGGCCGCCCCGTGCAGCGCACCACCCCCGTACATGCACCGTCCCGTCCGCGCACCGTACGGCCCGCGCGGCGTTCCGCACACCGTCCCCCACACCCACACCGAAGGAGTCGGCGCATGCCCGCGTCCGAAGAGCCCGCCACCGAGCGGGAGGGCCTGATCGACCGCCGGATCAGCCGCAAGTCCGTCCTCAAGGCCGCCGCGGTGCTCGGCACCGCCCCGCTGCTGATCGGCGGCGGCGTCGCCCTGGCCCGCGACCGGGCCGGCACCGGCGAGGCGCCCGGCCTCACCCCCGCCTGCCACGACGGCGACGAGCCCACCGTCGAGCAGATCGAGGGCCCCTACTTCAAGCCCAACTCCCCGCTGCGGACCTCACTGATCACCGACAGCACCCCGGGCACCCGGCTCACCGTCAGCGGCTACGTCTTCGGCCGGGCCTGCCTGCCGGTCCAAGGCGTGCTGCTGGACTTCTGGCAGGCCGACGTGAACGGCGCGTACGACAACACCGGCTTCGCCTTCCGCGGGCACCAGTTCACCAACGCCCAGGGCGCCTTCAGCCTCACCACGATCGTCCCCGGGCTCTACCCGGGCCGCACCCGGCACCTCCACGTCAAGCTCCAGGCGCCCGGCCGTCCGGTGCTCACCACCCAGCTCTACTTCCCCGGCGAGCCGCGCAACAGCACCGACACCATCTACGACGCGCGGCTGCTGATGAACGTCCGCCAGATCGGCTCGGGGAAGGAGGGCACCTACGACTTCGTGCTGAACGTGCCCCAGACGCCCGGCCCGACCGGCAGCCCCACCGCGACCCCGACCCCGACCTCCACGCCCACCGCCACCCCGACCGGCCAGCCGGGCGGCACCTGGGCGGCGGGCACGCGCTACGCCCCGGGCGACCGCGTCACCTACGCCGGCGTCTCCTACCGGTGCCTCCAGGGGCACACCGCCATGACGGGCTGGGAGCCGCCGAACGTGCCGGCCCTCTGGCAGCGGCTGTAGGGCGTGTCTGACGATTCCCGCCGGGCGCGCGACGCGAATCGTCGGACACGCCCAACGGCTCCAACCGCGGCCCCCGGGGGCCGGGCGCCCGGTCGGTGGCAGGGCCGGCCGGGCGCCCATCCGCGTATCTGGCACACCGTCGGGTTATTCCCGAGAAGCGGAAGAAATCCGTCAATGGCCGGTCCTTATCCGTCGGGAACCGTTCGGACAACGAATCCGGTCGATCTTGCGCACTGGTTAGGCTTTCAAATGTTCGCAAGGTTAAAGTCGGTTCCATGCATGCCTGGCCCGCCTCCGAGGTTCCCGCCCTGCCTGGTCAGGGGCTCCCCCTTCGTATCTTCGACACCGCAGCGGGCGGTGTCCGGGAGGTCGTGCCGCAGGACGGCACCGCCCGGATCTACGTCTGCGGCATCACCCCCTACGACGCGACCCACATGGGTCACGCCGCCACCTACAACGCCTTCGACCTGGTGCAGCGGGTGTGGAAGGACGCCGGTCACGACGTCCTGTACGTCCAGAACGTCACCGACGTGGACGACCCGCTGCTGGAGCGCGCCGTGGCCACCGGCCAGGACTGGACGGCCCTGGCCGAGCGGGAGACCGCGCTCTTCCGCGAGGACATGACCGCCCTGCGGCTGCTCCCGCCGGCCCACTACATCGGCGCCGTCGAGTCGATCCCGTGGATCGTGCCGCTGGTCCAGAAGCTGCTGGCCAGTGGGGCCGCCTACGAGCTGGACGGCGACATCTACTTCTCGGTCGACGCCGACCCGCAGTTCGGCGCGGTCTCCGGCCTCACCCGTGAGGCCATGCACCCGGTCTTCGCCGAGCGCGGCGGCGACCCGGACCGCCCCGGCAAGCGCAACCCGCTGGACGCCCTGCTCTGGCTCTCCGCCCGTCCGGGCGAGCCCGCCTGGGACACCGAGCTCGGCCACGGCCGCCCCGGCTGGCACATCGAGTGCGTCGCCATCGCGCTGAAGTACCTCGGCATGTCCTTCGACATCCAGGGCGGCGGCAGCGACCTCTCGTTCCCGCACCACGAGATGGGCGCCGCGCACGCCCAGGTGGCCACCGGCGACCACCCGTACGCCAAGGCGTACGTGCACGCCGGCATGGTCGCGCTGGACGGCCACAAGATGTCCAAGTCCCGCGGCAACCTGGTCTTCGTCTCGGCGCTGCGCCGCGAGGGCGTCGACCCGGCGGCGATCCGCCTGGCCCTGCTCTCGCACCACTACCGCGAGGACTGGGAGTGGACCAAGGCCACCCTGGACGAGGCCGTCGAGCGGCTCGCCCGCTGGCGCGCCGCGGTCTCCCGCCCGGACGGCCCGCCGGCCGAGGCCGTGCTCGCCGAGGTCCGTGCCGCGCTCGCCGAGGACCTGGACGCACCCGCCGCGCTGGCCGCGGTGGACGCCTGGGCCGCGCGGCAGGAGGCCGGGGGCGGGGAGGACGCCGGCGCGCCCGGCCTGGTCTCGCGCACGGTCGACGCGCTGCTCGGCGTCGCGCTCTGACACCGGGTCTGCACCGGCGAACACCCGCGAACACCCGCACACGACGCCGAAGGGGCGTCGGGACCACTGGTCCTGACGCCCCTTCGGCGTACTGCTCCGGCGCGCGTACCGCTCCGGGCGCAGCGCGGAGGATCACTCCTCCTCGGCGCCCTCCTGGCTCTCCCGCGCGGTCGGCGGCTCCGGCTCGCTCGGCCGCTCGGCGGTGGCGTGCCCGGCCACCGGCTTCTCGCCGGTCGGGCCGACGTTCTCCCGCCGCCTCAGGTACCGCTCGAACTCCCGGGCGATCGCGTCGCCCGAGGCCTCCGGCAGCTCCGCCGTGTCCTGCGCCTCCTCCAGCTGCTGGACGTACTCCGCCACCTCGCTGTCCTCGGCGGCCAGCTGGTCCACGCCCAGCTGCCAGGCACGCGCGTCCTCGCCCAGCTCGCCCGGCGGGATCCGCAGGTCGAGCAGGTCCTCCAGCTTGTTGACCAGCGCCAGCGTCGCCTTCGGGTTCGGCGGCTGCGCGACGTAGTGGGGCACCGCGGCCCAGAGCGTCACGGCCGGCACCCCGGCGTGGGTGCAGGCCTCCTGCAGCACCCCGACGATCCCGGTCGGGCCCTCGTAGCGGCTCTCCTCCAGGTCCAGCCGGCGGGCGAGGTCCGGGTCGGAGGTGACCCCGCTGACCGGCACCGGGCGGCTGTGCGGGGTGTCGCCGAGCAGCGCGCCCAGGATCACCACCAGCTCGACGCCCAGCTCGTGGGCGAAGCCGAGCAGCTCGTTGCAGAACGAGCGCCAGCGCATGCTCGGCTCGATGCCGCGGACCAGGACGACGTCCCGGGTCTTCGGCTCGGTCACCCGGATCACCGAGAGCCGCGTGGTGGGCCAGGTGATCCGGCGGACACCGCCGTCCAGCCACACCGTGGGCCGGTTGACCTGGAAGTCGTAGTAGTCCTCCGCGTCCAGGGCGGCGAACACCTTGCCGCCCCAGGTGTCGTCCAGGTGCGCCAGGGCCGCGGAGGCGGCGTCGCCCGCGTCGTTCCAGCCTTCGAAGGCGCAGACCATGACCGGGTCGATCAACTCGGGAACATCTTCCAGCTCGATCACCCAGCGTCTCCCTCCGGTCGGCGGCGGGCCGCACCCCGCCCCGGCTGGCCTGCCGGGGCGCCGGCGGTCCGGCTGCCGACTGTCGAACCTCTCGTCTCCCATGGAACGGCTCGCCCCATGGTCCCTACCTGCCCAGCCTACGGGCTTTGAAGCGCCCGGCGGCCGGGCACCGGGACAGTCTGGGGGAGCGCGGCCCGGCGATCCAGCGGTTATCCGGACGCGCTGCGCGACGGCCGGCCCCGCCGGCGCCCAGGCCGGGACGCCGGCCACATCGTGCCCGCCCACCGCGGCGGCGTGATGATGGAGACGGGGCCGGGCGGCGGGCGTGAGGAGCCGGGCGGATGAACAGATGGCTGTGGATCGGCGCCGGCGCGGTCGCGACCGCCTTCGGCACCGCGGTGCTGGCGGCCTCGGCGCTCGGGCGGCGCCTGCCGGTGGAGCACGTCACCGAGGGCGGCCTGGACCTGACCCAGCCGCCGGGCGCGGTCTGGGACGTGCTGACCGACATCGACCTCTACCCGGCCTGGCGCCCCGGCCTGTCGCACGTCGAGCGGCTGCCCGCTACCGCCGCCGGCCGGTCCCGCTGGCGCGAGTACGACCGGCACGGCCACACCACCTACGAGGTGGTGGAGAGCGAGGCCCCGCACCGCCTGGTGACCGGCATCGCCGACCCGGACCTGCCCTACGGCGGCACCTGGACGTACGTGCTGACGCCGGCCGGCGAGGGGTGCACGCTCACCGTCACCGAGCGCGGCGAGGTCCGCAAGCCGCTCTACCGGGCGGTCGGCCACTACGTCACCGGCGAGGACGCCGCGATCCACCGCTACCTGGGCGCGCTCGCCCACCGCCTCGCCTGAGCCCCGCCGCCGCACGCGGGAGGCTCAGCGCACCCAGCCGCGCCGGTAGTCCGCCCAGTTCTGCTCGGTCGCGGCGAAGTCCACGTACAGCCCGACGCCGAAGTGCTGCCGCCCGAGGTCCTGCCGGCCCAGGCCGAGCCGGATGCCCCGGATCCCGTCCTCGACGGTCTCGGCGTGCCCCCAGTGGCCCCACTTGTCCTCCCAGTAGAACGGCAGGCCCATCAGCAGGTCGACGTCCTCGGGCGTGGCCTCCAGCGCCAGCTCGGTCTGGTAGGCGTTGTAGGCGCCGTAGAAGCCGGCCGTCGGCATGCTGGAGTCGTAGGTCATCAGCGCGATCTGGTCGACCCGGCGCGCGGTCTGCGCGAAGTAGGCCTGGTCCCACCACTTGCCGTGGTCGGTGAGCGCGATCGCGACGTCGTGCTGCCAGGGCAGCGGATCGATCTGAGGGGCGGCGACGGACAGCCGGGCGCCGCGGGCGGCCGTCACCGGGCGGACCTGGTCGAGCAGTGCGAGCCAGCCCTTCGAGCCCGGCCGGATCGGCTCCATGTCGAAGTGCACGCCGTCGAACCCGAGGTCCAGCACCTGGTGCGCCGAGGCGGTGACCCGGTCCCGGGTGGGCGCGTCCTCCAGGTCCAGCGCGTCCTTCTCGGGCTTGACCTCGTCACCCAGCCAGCCCTGCACCCGGATGCCGGGCAGCACCCGGTGCGCGGTCTCGGTGAACCACCGGGCGCGGGGGTGGACGGCCGGCGGCAGCGAGCCGTCGTGCTCCAGCGGACCGGTGTGGACGTAGAGGTCGCGGACGCCGGTGCCGGCGAGCCGCTGGGCGAGTGCGGCGACGTCGGCGTCACCCTTCCGGCCGTCGACCCAGGCATGACCCAGCCAGACCGCGTCGCGCCCCCGGGTGCGGGCCTCCGGAGAGGGCTCGCCGACGTACTGCAGCCGCAGTGCGAGCGCCGCCGCGCCCACCGGCGTGACCAGCACGGCGACCGCCACCAGGGCCGCCACCAGGCACTTCCGCCATCGCGACCACCGCCGCCAGCGTCTGCGCGCCGCCCGCAGCGGGCGACCCGCCGCCGCCGTGATCCGCCGTGCGCGCGTCCCGAAACCCGCCATGCCCGTGGCTCCCCCCTCGTGGCCGAACGCTCAGGATACGGAATGCCCCACCGGCCCCAGGCCCTCGCCGGATACCCTGGCCACGTGCGTCCCCGACTCAGCGGGTTCGCAAAGCCGACAGCCGTCGCACCCAGGGAGAAGCCCCATGGCCACTGCAGCCGATCCGTCCATCACCCAGCAGAGCCGCGCGAACGCGCTGCGTGAGGCGCTCGCCACCCGTGTGGTGGTGGCCGACGGGGCGATGGGCACCATGCTCCAGGCACAGGACCCGACTCTGGAGGACTTCCAGAACCTGGAGGGCTGCAACGAGGTCCTCAACCTCACCCGGCCCGACATCGTCCGCTCCGTCCACGACGAGTACTTCGCGGTGGGCGTGGACTGCGTGGAGACCAACACCTTCGGCGCCAACTTCTCGGCGCTCGGCGAGTACGAGATCTCCGACCGCATCTTCGAGCTCTCCGAGGCCGGCGCCCGGATCGCCCGCGAGGCGGCCGACCTGCACGCCGCCGACGGCCGCACCCGGTGGGTGCTCGGCTCGATCGGCCCCGGCACCAAGCTGCCGACCCTCGGCCACGCCCCGTACGAGACGCTGCGCGACGGCTTCCAGCAGAACGCGGCCGGCCTGATCGCGGGCGGCGCGGACGCCCTGCTGGTGGAGACCAGCCAGGACCTGCTGCAGACCAAGGCCGCGATCCTCGGCTGCAAGCGCGCGCTCGCCGAGGCCGGCCTGGACCTGCCGGTCCTGGTCCAGGTGACGGTGGAGACCACCGGAACCATGCTGCTCGGCTCCGAGATCGGCGCCGCGCTGACGGCGCTGGAGCCGCTCGGCGTCGACTACATCGGCCTGAACTGCGCCACCGGCCCGGCCGAGATGAGCGAGCACCTGCGCTACCTGGCCAAGAACGCCAGGATCGGGCTCTCCTGCATGCCGAACGCGGGCCTGCCGGTGCTGGGCAAGGACGGCGCGCACTACCCGCTGACCCCCGCCGAGCTGGCGGACGCGCACGACGTGTTCACCCGCGAGTACGGCCTCTCGCTGGTCGGCGGCTGCTGCGGCACCACCCCCGAGCACCTGCGCCACGTGGTCGAGCGGGTCCAGGGCCGCCCGATCGCCGTCCGCGACCCGCGCCCGGAGCCGGCGGCCGCCTCGCTCTACCAGGCGGTGCCGTTCCGCCAGGACACCTCCTACCTGGCGATCGGCGAGCGCACCAACGCCAACGGCTCGAAGAAGTTCCGCGAGTCGATGCTGGCCGGCGACTGGCAGGCCTGCGTGGAGATCGCCCGCGAGCAGATCCGGGACGGCTCCCACCTGCTGGACCTCTGCGTGGACTACGTCGGCCGCGACGGCGTCGCCGACATGAAGGAGGTCGCCGGCCGGCTGGCCACCGCCTCCACCCTGCCGATCGTGCTCGACTCCACCGAGCCGGACGTGCTGCGGGCCGGGCTGGAGGCGCTCGGCGGCCGCGCGGTGCTCAACTCGGTCAACTACGAGGACGGCAACGCCCCCGACTCCCGCTTCGGCCGGATCGCCTCGCTGGCCCGCGAGCACGGCGCCGGCCTGATCGCGCTGACCATCGACGAGGAGGGCCAGGCCCGCACCGCCGACAAGAAGGTCGAGATCGCCGAGCGGCTGATCGGGGAGCTGACCGCGGACTACGGGATCGACGAGGGCTCGATCCTGGTCGACTGCCTCACCTTCACCCTGGCCACCGGCCAGGAGGAGTCCCGCCGGGACGGCATCGAGACGATCGAGGCGATCCGCGAGCTCAAGCGCCGCCACCCGGACGTGCAGACCACGCTCGGCCTCTCCAACATCTCCTTCGGCCTCAACCCGGCCGCCCGCGTGGTGCTGAACTCGGTCTTCCTGCACGAGTGCGTGGAGGCCGGCCTGGACTCGGCGATCGTGCACGCCTCGAAGATCCTGCCGATCTCGCGCATCCCCGAGGACCAGCGCGAGGCCGCGCTCGACCTGGTCTACGACCGCCGCCGGGACGGCTACGACCCGCTGCAGCGCCTGCTGGAGCTGTTCGAGGGCGTCTCCTCGGCCTCGGTCAAGGCGTCCAAGGCGGAGGAGCTGGCCGCGCTGCCGCTGGACGAGCGGCTGCAGCGCCGGATCATCGACGGCGAGCGGAACGGCCTGGAGGCCGACCTGGACGAGGCGCTCACCGCGCGCCCGGCGCTGGAGATCATCAACGACACCCTGCTGTCCGGCATGAAGGTGGTCGGCGAGCTGTTCGGCTCCGGCCAGATGCAGCTGCCGTTCGTGCTGCAGTCCGCCGAGGTGATGAAGACCGCGGTGGCCCACCTGGAGCCGCACATGGAGAAGTCCGACTCGGAGGGCAAGGGCACCATCGTGCTGGCCACCGTCAAGGGCGACGTCCACGACATCGGCAAGAACCTGGTCGACATCATCCTGTCCAACAACGGCTACAACGTCGTCAACCTGGGCATCAAGCAGCCGGTCTCGGCGATCCTGGACGCCGCGCAGGAGCATAACGCGGACGTGATCGGGATGTCCGGCCTGCTGGTGAAGTCCACGGTGATCATGAAGGAGAACCTGGAGGAGCTGAACCAGCGCAAGCTGGCGGCCGACTACCCGGTGATCCTCGGCGGCGCCGCGCTCACCCGGGCCTACGTCGAGCAGGACCTGCACGAGATCTACGAGGGCGAGGTCCGCTACGCCCGGGACGCCTTCGAGGGCCTGCGGCTGATGGACGCGCTGATCGCGGTCAAGCGCGGGGTGCCCGGCGCGGCCCTGCCGGAGCTCAAGCAGCGCCGCCACGCCCGGGTGGAGGTCGAGGAGACGGAGGAGGTCAACCTCGGCCAGATCCGATCCGACGTGGCCGTCGACAACACGCTGCCGACCCCGCCGTTCTGGGGCGACCGGATCGTCAAGGGCGTGCCGTTCGCCGACTACGCCTCCTGGCTGGACGAGGACGCGCTGTTCAAGGGCCAGTGGGGGCTGAAGGCGGCCCGCAGCGGCGACGGGCCGTCCTACGAGGAGCTGGTGGAGTCGGAGGGCCGGCCGCGGCTGCGGATGTGGCTGGACCGGCTGCAGACCGAGGGCTGGCTGGAGGCCGCCGTGGTCTACGGCTACTACCCGGCCAACTCCAAGGGCGACGACCTGATCGTCTTCCACGAGGACGGCACCGAGCGGACCCGCTTCACCTTCCCGCGCCAGCGCCGCGGGCGCCGGCTCTGCCTGGCGGACTTCTTCCGCCCGGAGGAGTCGGGCGTGCGGGACGTGGTCGGCCTGCAGGTGGTCACCATGGGCAACCGGATCTCCGAGGCGGCCAACGAGCTGTTCGCCAACAACTCCTACCGCGACTACCTGGAGCTGCACGGCCTCTCGGTGCAGCTGGCCGAGGCGCTGGCCGAGTTCTGGCACGCCCGGGTCCGCTTCGAGCTGGGCTTCTCCGGCGAGGACCCGCAGGACGTCAAGGACATGTTCGCGCTGAAGTACCGGGGCGCCCGGTTCTCGCTCGGCTACGGGGCCTGCCCGGAGCTGGAGGACCGTGCCAAGATCGCCGAGCTGCTGCGGCCCGAGCGGATCGGCGTGGTGCTCTCCGAGGAGTTCCAGCTGCACCCGGAGCAGTCCACCGACGCGATCGTGATCCACCACCCGGAGGCCAAGTACTTCAACGCGCGGTAGCCCGCACGTCGCGTTCCGTTCGCTCTTTTCGGACGTGCGGGGCGTATCCTGGATCATCCTGAACGGGCCGGTCCGCTCACCAGCGGGCCGGCCTGTGCCATCCCCGGGGGCGGGCCCCGGCCGCGCCGCCCCGGGGGAACCGACGGAAGGATCCCGCCATGACCACCATCTCCACCGCCACCCGCGTCCTCGACCACGGCGACGGCCGGGGCCTGCAGGCGGTGCTGCTGGACATGGACGGGACCCTGGTGGACACCGAGGACTTCTGGTGGCAGGCCGAGGCCTCGCTCTTCGCGGAGCTGGGCTACGAACTGGACGAGAAGGACCGCGCCCAGGTGGTCGGCGGGCCGATGAGCCGGGTGATCGACTACCTGCTCGCCAGCACCGGGGTGGACCTCTCGCCGGCCGACCTCACCGTGCTGATCAACCAGCGCTTCGTGGACCTGCTGGCCGGCGGCGTACCGCTCATGCCGGGCGCCGAGCGGCTGCTCAACACCCTTGCGGCGCACGGCGTTCCGGCCGCACTGGTGTCGGCGTCGCACCGTCAGATCATCGACATCGTGCTGCAGTCGCTGGGCGCCCACCACTTCGCCTTCAGCGTCGCCGGGGACGAGGTCCCGCGGACCAAGCCGCACCCGGACCCGTACCTGGAGGCGGCGCGCCGGCTGGGCGCCGAGCCGGGCCGCTGCGTGGTGGTGGAGGACGCCCCGACCGGGGTCCGCTCGGCCGAGGCGGCCGGCTGCCCGGTGATCGCGGTCCCGTCGGTGGCGGTGATCGAGCCGGCGCCCGGGCGGCTGGTGCTGCCCTCGCTGGAGCAGGTGGATCTTGAACTGCTCCGCTCGCTGGTCGCCTCGCGAGTGTGATTGTCGTCTCATTGCATGGGGGCGCTACCGACCGGTAAGTGGCCGCGGCGGTGCGTCGTGCCTGGACGCTCGGGGAGAAATCGGGCATTGCCTGACAACTCGTCGGATGGCCGAAATCAATTCGGCCTCCCGTGTCCCAACTGTCACCTGCGCGGGTGGCGGTGGTGCGTGTTCGATATGGCACGCTACTCCAGTTCGTTCCCCACCCCGAGCCCTGCCACCGCCGACGAACGGGCAACCCCGTCCTGACTGCGGTCGCACGGCGACCGGTCCGCGCGCGCCCTCCGCACCCCGGAGGCACTTTCGTGTGCGGATCACCCGGCCCATGCCGGACCGCACCCAGAAGGACGCGCCCGTGAAGACTTCAGCTGGACGACTGGCAGCGCTCGGCTGCGCCGGCCTGGTGGCCGCCTCGGTGACGGGCTGCGGCTCGGTCACCGACGCCGTCAAGGGGGACGGCGCCAAGGCGATCACCATGGGCACCACGGCGACCACCGGTGTGCTCGACCCGGCCGGCGCCTACGACTCCGGCGCCTGGCTGGTGCTGCGCAACACCTTCCAGTCGCTGCTGTCCTACCCGGCCGCCTCCAGCTCGCCCGTTCCGGACGCCGCGCAGTCCTGCGAGTTCACCGGTGGCGAGGCCACGCTCTACCACTGCACGCTCAAGTCCGGCCTGAAGTTCTCCAACGGCCACCCGCTGACCGCCGCCGACGTCGTGTACTCGATCGATCGCACCAAGAAGATCAAGGACGACAACGGCCCGGTCGGCCTGCTCGACACGATCAAGTCGGTCGAGGCCAAGGGCGACACCGAGGTGGTCTTCCACCTCGCCCAGCCCGACGCCACCCTGCCGGCCAAGCTGGCCACCCCGGCCGGCGCCATCGTCGACCACCAGGTCTTCCCGGCCGACAAGCTGCTCGGCAACGACAAGCTGATCGGCTCCGGCCCGTACAAGATCGACACGGTCGAGACCGAGAGCGGCGGCAAGGTCCCCAGCAAGATCGCCCTCTCGGCCAACGGCAACTACGCCGGCGACGCCAAGCTGCGGAACAAGAAGTTCACCGTCCGCTACTTCGAGAAGGCCGATGCGCTGAAGGACGCGCTCGACAAGGGCGAGGTCGACCTCACGGACGACAGCCTGGAGCCCAACACCGCGGCCCAGGTCCGCTCCGACCAGCAGGGCGGCAAGACCGACCTGCAGGTCGTCGAGGGCGACAGCAACGACACCCGCAGCATCGTCTTCAACACCAAGGACGCGACCACCGGCAACATCGCCGTGCGGCAGGCCGCCGCACAGCTGGTCGACCGCAAGACGCTCGCCCGCGACGTCTTCGCCCGCACCGTCCAGCCGGTGTACTCGATGGTCCCGGCCGGCGTCACCGGCCACACCACGTCCTTCTTCGACAAGTACGGCGACCAGGACGTCGCCAAGGCCAAGGCGATCCTGGCCGCGGCCAAGGTCCAGACCCCGGTCAAGCTGAGCCTCACCTGGTCCCGCTCGCGCGCCGAGGGTGCCGAGAGCGAGATGCTCAAGAAGCAGCTGGAGGCCGGCGGCCTCTTCCAGGTCACCGTCCAGCACGAGGCGGACTGGGAGGCCTTCAAGAAGGGCTGGACCGACGGCAAGTACCAGGCCTACGTCGTCGGCTGGTTCGCCGACTACCCGGACGCGGACAACTACATCGCGCCGCTGATCGTCGAGGGCGGTTCCTACCACCACGGCTGGGACGACCCCCGGATCAGCCAGAAGCTGGTGCCGGAGGCCCTCAAGCAGGCCGACCGCGGCGCCGCCACCTCGTCCTACAACCAGATCCAGGCCATCGTCGCCGACAACGTGCCGCTGATCCCGCTGTTCCAGAACAAGGCGTTCTACGCGGCGAAGTCCTACATCACCGGCGTCGAGTCGACCGTCGACACCACCGGCGTCTTCCGCTTCTGGGAGATCGGCCGCTCCGGCGGCAAGTAGCCGGGACCCTCGGCACGGTGGCCCGTCCGCTTCCCCCCAGGGTGCAGGGGGAGCGGACGGGCCACCGTCACGTCCGGGGCCGTCCGGCTGCCGGCCGCCCGGTCAGAGCGTCCCGGGGCGGACCAGGCCGCTCTCGTACGCGTAGACCGCCGCCTGGACCCGGTCGCGCAGCTGGAGCTTGGTCAGCACGTGCCCGACGTGCGTCTTGACCGTGGTCTCGCTGACGAACAGCTCCGCCGCGATCTCCGCGTTCGACAGCCCGCGGGCCACCAGCTTCAGCACCTCCAGCTCGCGCTCGGTCAGCGCGTTCAGCGCCTGCGGCGGCGCCTCCTCGCCCGAGGGCAGCTTGGTGGCGTACATGTCCAGCAGCCGGCGGGTGATGCTCGGCGCCAGCATCGCCGCGCCGTCGGCGACCACCCGGATCGCCTGCACCAGCTCCTCGGCCGGGACGTCCTTCAGCAGGAAGCCGCTGGCCCCCGCGCGAAGCGCCTCGACCACGTACTCGTCCAGGTCGAAGGTGGTCAGCACCAGCACCTTGGCCGGGCCGTCCCGCCCGGGCCCGGCGATCCGGCGGGTCGCCTCGACCCCGTCCATCCTGGGCATCCGGATGTCCATCAGCACCACGTCGGGCTGCAGCGCCCGGACCTGGTCCAGCGCCTGCTGGCCGTCGCCGGCCTCGCCGACCACCACCAGGTCGGACTCGGCCTCCAGGATCATCCGGAAACCGGTGCGCAGCAGCGGCTGGTCGTCGACCAGCAGCACTCGGATCGTCACCTAGGACTCCTTGCTCATCGGATCCCCCGTGGGATCGTCCTCGTCAGACGTACGCGCCAGCGGCAGCGGGTACGGCGGGGGAGTGCCGCCGAACTCCGGGCAGCTGGCCCGGTGGTCGCACCAGTCGCAGAGCCGGTTGCGGGTGGCCGGGAAGTCACCCGTGGCCACCGCCAGGGTGATCCGCTCCCAGAGCGCCTGCAGCTTGCGCTCCACCGCCAGCAGGTCGGCCTCGTCCGGGTCGTAGCTGACCACGTCGCCGCCGCCGCCGAGGTAGACCAGCTGCAGCCGCTTCGGGATCACACCCTTCCACCGCCACACCACCAGCGCGTAGAACTTCATCTGGAACATCGCCTTGCCCTCGAAGTCCCGCGAGGGCGCCCGGCCGGTCTTGTAGTCCACCAGCCGGACCTCGCCGGTCGGGGCGACGTCCACCCGGTCGATGTAGCCGCGCAGCAGCAGGCCCGACTGCAGGGCCGTCTCCACGTAGAGCTCCCGCTCCACCGGGTGCAGCCGGCTCGGGTCCTCCAGCCGGAACCACTGGGAGACCAGCTTCTCGGCGTCGGCCAGCCAGCGGGTGAGCGCCGCACCGTCCGGATCCTCCGGGAAGAGCGAGCCCAGCTCCGGGCGCTCGCCCAGCAGCCGCTCCCACTGCGGGCGCAGCAGGCCCAGCGCCCGCTCCGGCGTCCGCTCCGCCGCCGGGCTGTCGAACAGCCGCTCCAGCACCGCGTGCACCAGGGTGCCCCGGGTCGCCGCCGCGCTCGGCGGCTCCGGCAGCCGGTCGATCACCCGCAGCCGGTACAGCAGCGGGCAGGTCAGGAAGTCCCCCGCACGGGACGGGGACAGGCCGGTCGGGGGCGCCGGCGGCCGGGCCGGGGCCGCGGCGGCGCTGCTGGTGTCGGTCTGCTGCATACCCCGACCCTATTGCCCCCGGCTGCCATCCCGCTGACACGGTGCTGCCACACGTCCTTTCCAGTTGGGTATGAACCCTGCGAGAGGGGCGCGCGCCGCCGGACCGCCCCGATCACGTAGCGTGGGCGAACCGGGGCGCGACGGGGAACCGACGGAAGGGATCACGGTGAGCGACAGCAGGGGGCGGCAGACCTCCGACCAGCCACCGCACGGCGGTGGCGCCCGGCCCGGGCCCCGGCCGCCCGAGGAGCCGGAGCGCCGCGGCGGCATCCTGATGGGCCGCCCGTTCGGCGTCCCGATCTACATCACGCCCTCGTGGTTCGTCATCGCCGCGCTGATCACCTGGGTGTTCGGGGGCCAGCTCGACCGCGTCCTGCCCGAGCTCGGCGCCACCCGCTATCTGGTCGCCTTCTCCTTCGCGGTC
Source organism: Kitasatospora sp. NPDC090091 (assembly GCF_044747365.1). Lineage (NCBI taxonomy): Bacteria > Bacillati > Actinomycetota > Actinomycetes > Kitasatosporales > Streptomycetaceae > Kitasatospora > Kitasatospora sp. NPDC090091. The sequence continues at coordinate 616,787 of NZ_JBIVDY010000001.1, read as the reverse complement.
GCCTTCTACGGCTCCGTGCTGGTCCACGAGCTCGCCCACACCCTGGTGGCCCTGCGCTACAAGCTCGGCGTGCGCCGCATCCAGCTGCAGTTCTTCGGGGGCGTCTCGGAGATCGAGAACGAGGCCGAGAGCCCCTGGCGCGAGTTCTGGCTGGCCTTCGTCGGCCCGCTGCTCTCCCTGGCGCTCGGCGGCGTCTTCTACCTCGCCGTCCAGGCCGTCGAGCTCTCCTCCGTGCCCGGGGTGCTGCTGACCGGCCTGATGGTCTCCAACCTCGTCGTCGCGGCCTTCAACCTGCTGCCCGGCCTGCCGCTGGACGGCGGCCGGATGCTGCGGGCCGTCGTCTGGGCCGTCACCGGGCGGCCGATGGCCGGCACGGTGGCCGCCGCCTGGGTGGGCCGGGCCCTGGCCGTCGCCGTCCTGATCGGCCTGCCGCTGGTCAGCGCCGCCCGCGGGACGGAGCGCAGCGACACCGACACCCTGGTGGACGCGGTGCTCGCCGCCGTCCTCGCCGCGATCATCTGGAACGGCGCCGGCGCCAGCCTGCGCAACGCCCGGCTGAAGGAGGTGCTGCCCGGCCTGCGGCTGCGCGAGCTCGCCCGGCGCGCCGTCGAGGTCACCGGCGACACCCCGCTCGGCGAGGCCATGCGCCGCGCCCGCGAGGCCGAGGCCGGCGCCCTGGTCGTGGTCGACGGCCGGGGCGAGGCGATCGGCATCGTCCGCGAGTCCGCCGTCCGCGGCGTCCCCGAGCACCGCCGCCCCTGGATCGCCGTCGGCGCCCTGGCCCGCGACCTCGAACCGGGCCTGCGGCTCTCCGCCGACCTGGCCGGCGAGGACCTGCTGCGTGCCGTCCGGGCCACCCCGGCCGGCGAGTACCTGGTCGTCGAGGACGACGGGCGGGTCTACGGCGTCGCCGCGCTCACCGACATCGAGCAGCGGCTGACCGCCGCCGTGACCGGCCGGTGATCACCGTGGTCGGGCGGAGCGCACGCTTCCCTTAGGATTGTCCGCATGTCCGAACCGACCGGTGCCACCCGCCGACGCGGGCCCTTCCAGGTCGGGGACCAGGTCCAGCTGACCGACCCGAAGGGCCGCCACTACACGTTCACGCTCCAGGCCGGGAACCAGTTCCACACCCACAAGGGTGCGTTCCCGCACGACGAGCTGATCGGCGCCCCGGAGGGCACGGTCGTGCGCACCACGGGGAACGTCCCGTACCTCGCGCTGCGCCCCCTGCTCCCCGACTACGTCCTGTCCATGCCGCGCGGCGCCGCCGTGATCTACCCCAAGGACGCGGGGCAGATCCTGGCGATGGCCGACATCTTCGCGGGTGCCCGCGTCGTCGAGGCCGGCGTCGGCTCTGGCGCGCTCTCCAGCTACCTGCTGCGCGCCGTCGGCGACACCGGCATGCTGGCCTCCTACGAGCGCCGGCAGGACTTCGCCGACATCGCCAAGGGCAACGTCGAGCGCTACTTCGGCGGTCCGCACCCGGCGTGGAAGCTCACCGTCGGCGACCTCCAGGACAACCTGGTGGAGACCGACGTCGACCGCGTCATCCTCGACATGCTCGCCCCGTGGGAGTGCCTGGACGTCGCCTCCAAGGCGCTCGTCCCCGGCGGCCTGATCTGCTGCTACGTGGCCACCACGACGCAGATGTCGAAGACCGTCGAGGCGCTGCGCGAGCACGGCACCTTCACCGAGCCGCAGGCCTGGGAGACCATGGTCCGCACCTGGCACCTGGAGGGCCTGGCCGTCCGCCCGGACCACCGGATGATCGGCCACACCGGCTTCCTGCTCACCGCCCGCCGCCTCGCCGACGGCGTCGAGCCGCCGCTGCGCCGCCGCCGCCCGGCCAAGGGCGCGTACGGCGAGGACTACGACAACGGGGCGCCCGCGCCCTCGCTGCAGGAGCGCGCCGCGGCCCGGGCCGCCGCCCGGGTCTCCGAGGAACCCGACCTCGGCTGACCGCACGCACGGACAGGGGTGGTACCGCGGGCTTCCGGCCCCGGTACCACCCCTTCGCGCTACCCGCGCACCCACGCCACCCCGCGGCCGCCCCCGTGTGGGACGATGCTCGCTCACACCGACCCATGCGCACACCGACCCGCTGGAGGGGACGCCTGGTGGAGACCGCGGTCAAGGCGACGGCCGAGCAGCAGACACCGCAGGGGCGCAGCGGGCCCGGGCACGTCCGCACCGCGCCGTGGCACTGGGTCCTCACGGTCGCCGGCACCGCCGCCGTGGTCGGCACCGCACTCGCGGCCGATCCGGCCACCGGCACCCCGGCGCCCGCCCGGCCCACCGTCAAGGCGCTCCCGGCCGCCGCGGCCCCCGATCCGGCCAAGGCCGAACTCCCGCTGGACTGCGGCCCGTTCCCGGTGAAGATATCCGTCAGCTTCGCCGCCGACCTCGGCGACGGGCGCCCCGGCACCGTCGCCGCCGCGCACTGCGCGGCCGAGAACGGCACCCCGCCGGACGCCGTCTACCTGCTGGGTCCCGGCACCGCCGGGCGGCCCGTGGTGCTGGCCACCCTCGTCTCCGAGCGCGAGAACCTCACCGTCAGCCGGCTCGGCCTGCGCAGTGACGGCGTCATCACCGGCCACGCGCAGGGGTATTCCAGCGACGACGTGCCGCGGTTCAGCCCCGACATCTCACTGGACCTCACCTGGACGCGCAGGGGCGGCGGCTGGGACCGCTCCCAGACCGCCGCCCCGGTGACGCTCACCTGAGCCGCCCGCAACCGGCGCCCGCCCGCCGCCGAGCGCTCCGGCGCGCTCCCCGGCAGGGCGGCGCACGGGCCAGGCCCTGGACCTAGTCGGCGTCGGGCCCGTACACCTCGACCCGGTCGGCGACCCGGCGCACGTGGATGCAGTCGCCGGGGCACTCCTTCGCCGAGTCCACCACGTCCTGAAGCAGCGTCAGCGGCACCGGCGCGGTGTCGCCGGGCTGCTGGCGCAGCTCGTCGTCCGGCCCCTTCACGTAGGCGAGGCCGTCGATGTCGAGCTCGAAGACCTCGGGCGCGTACTGGACGCAGATGCCGTCACCGGTGCACAGATCCTGGTCGATCCACACTTCGAGCGGATCGCCCGCCGCCGCTTCCTCGGTCACCGACATGGTCCCCTGCCGTTTCTGTCCCGGGACGCCCCTTCTTGGGCGCAATCCCGCCATTCGTACAACGATCGGATCCGGCGACCCGGTTCCGATCGGATATCGACTCGCTCGACGATACATCTGGTCCGCATTGGCCGGTGCGCGGTGGGTATCCCCCTAGCAGAGGGGAAGCACGCGAGGGCGAAGATCGGACACGCCCGTTCCATCTTTCTTGATCTAGGGGTTTACGGACCCCTGGTCCCAGGTAGGGTCTGGAAGCGTCCAGCTCCCCGGAGGAGGTGAGGACCGTGGCAGCCCACGATGACGACTACAACCGCAGCACCGGCAGGCCCGCTCGTGGTTCCGACGAGGCCGCTCAGGTCTCGTACCTTGAGCAGGAAATCGCCGTGCTGCGCCGCAAGCTCGCCGACTCGCCGCGCAATTCGAGAATCCTCGAAGAGCGGATCGTCGAGCTCCAGACCAACCTGGCCGGCGTGACCGCCCAGAACGAACGGCTCGCCTCCACCCTGCGCGAGGCCCGCGACCAGATCGTGGCCCTCAAGGAGGAAGTGGACCGGCTGGCACAGCCCCCGGCCGGTTTCGGCACCTTCCTCACCCAGAACGAGGACGGCACCGCCGACATCTTCACCGGGGGGCGCAAGCTCCGCGTGAACGTCAGCCCCAACGTCGACCTCGACGAGCTGCGGCGCGGCCAGGAGGTGATGCTCAACGAGGCCCTCAACATCGTGGACGCGATGGCCTTCGAGCGCATCGGCGACATCGTCACCCTCAAGGAGGTCCTGGAGGACGGCGAGCGCGCCCTGGTCATCGGGCACACCGACGAGGAGCGGGTGGTGCGGCTCGCCGAACCGCTGCGCGAGGCCACGATCCGGGCGGGGGACGCCCTGCTGCTGGAGCCCCGCTCCGGCTACGTGTACGAGGTCGTGCCGAAGGCCGAGGTCGAGGAGCTGGTCCTCGAAGAGGTCCCGGACATCGACTACCGCCAGATCGGCGGCCTGAGCAACCAGATCGAGCAGATCCGCGACGCGGTCGAGCTGCCCTACCTGCACGCCGACCTCTTCAAGGAGTTCGAGCTGCGCCCGCCCAAGGGCGTGCTGCTCTACGGCCCGCCCGGCTGCGGCAAGACGCTGATCGCCAAGGCGGTGGCCAACTCGCTGGCCAAGAAGGTCGCCGAGGTCACCGGCCGCCCCCAGGGCAAGAGCTACTTCCTCAACATCAAGGGCCCCGAGCTGCTCAACAAGTACGTGGGCGAGACCGAGCGGCAGATCCGCCTGGTCTTCCAGCGGGCCCGGGAGAAGGCCGGCGAGGGCACCCCCGTCATCGTCTTCTTCGACGAGATGGAGTCGCTCTTCCGCACCCGCGGCTCCGGTGTCAGCTCGGACGTGGAGAACACCATCGTCCCGCAGCTGCTCGCCGAGATCGACGGCGTGGAGGGCCTGGAGAACGTCATCGTGATCGGCGCCTCCAACCGCGAGGACATGATCGACCCGGCGATCCTGCGGCCCGGCCGCCTGGACGTCAAGATCAAGATCGAGCGCCCGGACGCCGAGGCCGCGAAGGACATCTTCTCCAAGTACCTCAAGGACACGCTGCCGTTCCACCCGGACGACCTCAAGGAGCACGACGGCTCCGTCGAGACCACGGTGGCGGCGATGATCCAGTCGGTCGTGGAGCGGATGTACTCCGAGACCGAGGAGAACCGCTTCCTGGAGGTCACCTACGCCAACGGTGACAAGGAGGTCCTGTACTTCAAGGACTTCAACTCCGGCGCCATGATCCAGAACATCGTCGACCGCGCCAAGAAGATGGCCATCAAGGACTTCCTCGACCACGGCCAGCGCGGTCTGCGCGTCTCCCACCTGCTCGCCGCCTGCGTGGACGAGTTCAAGGAGAACGAGGACCTGCCGAACACCACCAACCCGGACGACTGGGCCCGCATCTCCGGCAAGAAGGGCGAGCGGATCGTCTTCATCCGCACGCTCGTCACCGGGAAGCAGGGCGCCGAGTCCGGCCGCTCCATCGACACTGTCGCCAACACCGGGCAGTACCTGTAACGACGCGCTGCGCACGCCGCAGCGCCCCGGGCCGGCAGCGGTCCCCGGAGCAGCACGCACCCGTCCGGCTGTGGCGCCTCGCGGCCCCGCAGCCGGACGGCGCGTCTCGGGGCCCGCGTGTCGGTGCCGCGTTCTAGGCTCGACCCACCGTTCGCGGGCAGACCGCCGGCGTCGGTGTTGTTCAGCGGTACGTCAGCGTGTTCCGTCCGCGGGGGCGGTGCACCGGGCAAGGAGGGCCGCATGACCGTACGGCGCGTGATGGGCATCGAGACCGAGTACGGGATCTCCGTGCCCGGGCACCCCAACGCCAACGCCATGCTCACCTCGTCCCAGATCGTCAACGCCTACGCGGCGGCGATGCACCGGGCGCGGCGGGCCCGCTGGGACTTCGAGGAGGAGAATCCGCTGCGCGACGCCCGGGGCTTCGACCTCGCGCGCGACGTCGCGGACGCCAGCCAGCTGACCGACGAGGACATCGGCCTCGCCAACGTCATCCTGACCAACGGCGCGCGGTTCTACGTCGACCACGCGCACCCCGAGTACAGCTCGCCCGAGGTGACCAACCCGCGCGACGCCGTGCTCTGGGACAAGGCCGGCGAGCGGATCATGGCGGCCGCCGCCCAGCGCGCCCTGGAACTGCCCAACGGGCAGACCATCCACCTCTACAAGAACAACACCGACAACAAGGGCGCCTCCTACGGCACCCACGAGAACTACCTGATGAAGCGGGCGACGCCGTTCGCCGACATCGTCCGCCACCTCACCCCGTTCTTCGTCTCGCGCCAGGTGGTCACCGGCGCCGGCCGGGTCGGCATCGGCCAGGACGGCTCCGCCAACGGCTTCCAGATCAGCCAGCGGGCCGACTACTTCGAGGTCGAGGTCGGCCTGGAGACCACCCTCAAGCGGCCGATCATCAACACCCGCGACGAGCCGCACGCCGACGCCGAGAAGTACCGCCGGCTGCATGTGATCATCGGGGACGCGAACCTCTCCGAGATCTCCACCTACCTCAAGCTGGGCACCACCTCGCTGGTCCTGGCGATGATCGAGGACGCCTTCATCGCCTCCGACCTCGCCGTCGACCAGCCGGTGCGCACCCTGCACCGGGTCTCCCACGACCCGACGCTGAAGCACCTGATCACGCTGCGCAACGGCCGCAAGCTCACCGCCGTCCAGCTGCAGCTGGAGTACTTCGAGCTGGCCCGCAAGTACGTCGAGGACCGCTTCGGCAACGACGCCGACGAGCAGACCGTCGACGTGCTGGCCCGCTGGGAGGACGTGCTGGGCAAGCTGGAGCGCGACCCGATGTCGCTCTCCAAGCAGCTGGACTGGATCGCCAAGCGGGAGATCCTGGAGGGCTACCGCAGCCGGGACGCCCTGGAGTGGGACAACTCCCGGCTCCACCTGGTCGACCTCCAGTACAGCGACGTGCGGCCCGAGAAGGGCCTCTACAACCGTCTGGTGGCCCGCGGCAGGTTCGAGCGGCTGCTCACCGAGGAAGAGGTCGAGCGGGCCGTCACCAAGCCTCCGGAGGACACCAGGGCCTACTTCCGCGGGCGCTGCCTGGAGCAGTACGCCGAGCACGTGGCCGCGGCCTCCTGGGACTCGGTGATCTTCGACCTGCCGGGCCGGGACTCGCTCCAGCGGGTGCCCACCCTGGAGCCGCTGCGCGGCACCCGCAACCACGTCAAGGAGCTGCTGGACCGCTGCCGCACGGCCGAGGACCTGCTCCGGGTGCTGGCCGGCGGGTAACTTTTCGATCACCATGGGTGAACGTCCGCCGAATGGGAATCATCCGGGGTGGCAGCGGGTGTTGGACAGGAAGCGCCACCGGCAAACCGGAGCGGGTAGTCGCACCTTGTGTATAGGGTCGGTGCAGCAAGCAACGACCAAACCGTGCCAGACGATCGAGCGGGGTGAGGGAAATGGCGAGCAAGGACACCGGCGGCGGCCAGCAGCGGGCGAACCGCTCCTCCGAGGAGGTCGAGGAGCAGGCCGCGGAAGCGCAGAATTCCGACGACCTCAAGGAGCGCCAGGAAAAGCTGAGCGACGACGTCGACGCGGTTCTGGACGAAATCGACGAGGTGCTGGAGTCGAATGCCGAGGATTTCGTGCGGCAGTTTGTCCAGAAGGGCGGCGAGTAGCCCCGTCCCGGGCATTCGGGAATTCGCGGAGGAGACCGCCGGAAGCGGGCGGGCGGCAGGGGCCGTCCGCCCGCCCGGGTCCGGCCGCTACCCGCACGGACGTTGATCGTCGGGCGGGTAGGGTGCGGGCAGAACGCGCTTCAAGCTACCTGGAAGGAATCGTGTGGAAGCCAACACTCGTGGCACCGGGCGTCTACCGGCTGCCTTCCTGACCCCGGGGTCCTCGTCGTTCCTCGACTTCCTGGCCGAGCACCAGCCGGAGCTGATTCCGGGTCGGCGCGGGCTGCCCGAGGGCGTCGTGGTCGAGGCCCCGCACGGGACGACGATCGTCTCCGCGGTGTTCGACGGCGGCGTGGTCCTCGCGGGTGACCGCCGCGCCACCATGGGCAACGTGATCGCCCAGCGCGACATCGAGAAGGTCTTCCCGGCGGACGAGTACAGCGCCGTCGGCATCGCCGGCACCGCCGGCCTCGCGGTCGAGATGGTCCGGCTGTTCCAGCTGGAGCTGGAGCACTACGAGAAGATCGAGGGCACCGTGCTCTCCCTGGAGGGCAAGGCCAACCGCCTCACCACCATGATCCGGGGCAACCTCGGCATGGCGATGCAGGGCCTGGCGGTCGTCCCGCTCTTCGCCGGCTACGACCTGGACCAGGGGCGCGGCCGGATCTTCACCTACGACGTCACGGGCGGCCGCTCCGAGGAGCGCGGGTTCGCCGCCACCGGCTCGGGCTCGGTCTTCGCCCGCGGCTCGATGAAGAAGCTCTACCGCGACGACCTGACGGCCGAGCAGGCCGCCACCCTGGTCGTCCAGGCGCTCTACGACGCGGCCGACGACGACTCCGCCACCGGCGGGCCTGACCTCGCCCGCAAGATCTTCCCGATCGTCTCGCTGATCACCGAGGACGGCTTCCGCCGGCTCACCGAGGCCGAGGTCTCGGAGATCGCGGTCTCCATCACCGACCAGCGCCTCACCCACCCCAACGGCCCGCAGGCCCCGCTGCTCTAGCCACACCTACCAAGGAAGGGACGACCGCCGGTGTCGACACCGTTCTACGTCTCGCCCCAGCAGGCCATGGCGGACCGCGCGGAGTACGCCCGCAAGGGCATCGCGCGCGGTCGCAGCGTGGTCGTGCTCACCTACGCCGACGGCATCGTCTTCGTCGCCGAGAACACCTCCCGGGCGCTCCACAAGGTCTCCGAGATCTACGACAAGATCGCCTTCGCGGCGGTCGGCCGGTACAACGAGTTCGAGAACCTGCGCATCGGCGGCGTCCGCTACGCCGACCTGCGCGGCTACTCCTACGACCGGGCCGACGTCACCGCCCGGGGCCTGGCCAACGTCTACGCCCAGACGCTCGGCACCATCTTCTCCTCGGTCGGCGAGAAGCCGTACGAGGTGGAGCTGATCGTGGCCGAGGTCGGCCGCACCCCCGACGAGGACCAGATCTACCGGCTCACGCCGGACGGCTCGGTCGTCGACGAGAAGAACTACGTGGTGGTGGGCGGCAACGCCGACTCGATCGGCAACTACCTGGGGCAGCGCCACCGCAGCGGGCTCTCGCTCACCGAGGCGGTCAAGGTCGCCGTGGACTCCCTCGCCCGGGACCCGAACGGCGGCACCCCGCGCACCCTCACCCCCGAACAGCTGGAGGTGGCGGTGCTGGACCGCCAGCGCTTCCAGCAGCGCAAGTTCAAGCGGATCCTGGGCGGCCAGCTCGCCCGGCTGCTCGACGGCGACCAGTCCGCCGAGACGGACGACGAGGAGAAGCCGGCGGCCGCAGGGCCGTCGGATTAGCAGTACCCGGCGAGTCCCGTACGGCGGCGGTCCGCCGGCGTACGGGGCTCCGGTGCCCCTGCGGCGGCCGGTACGGCGTCGCGGAGGCGGTTTCGGACAGCTCCCATCTAGGAGGACGCCTCATGGACCGCCGGATCTTCGGGCTGGAGAACGAGTACGGCGTCACCTGCACGTTCCGCGGGCAGCGGCGGCTGTCGCCGGACGAGGTGGCACGGTACCTCTTCCGCCGTGTTGTCTCCTGGGGCCGCAGCAGCAACGTGTTCCTGCGCAACGGTGCCCGGCTCTACCTCGACGTCGGCTCCCACCCCGAGTACGCCACCCCCGAGTGCGACGACGTCGTCGAGCTGGTGACGCACGACAAGGCCGGCGAGCGCATCCTCGAAGGCCTCCTGGTGGACGCCGAGCGGCGGCTGCACGAGGAGGGCATCGCGGGGGACGTCTACCTCTTCAAGAACAACACCGACTCGGCCGGCAACTCCTACGGCTGCCACGAGAACTACCTGGTGGCCCGGCACGGCGAGTTCTCCCGGCTGGCGGACGTCCTGATCCCGTTCCTGGTGACCAGGCAGCTGATCTGCGGCGCCGGCAAGGTGCTGCAGACCCCGCGCGGTGCGGTCTACTGCGTCAGCCAGCGCGCCGAGCACATCTGGGAGGGCGTGAGCTCGGCGACCACCCGCTCCCGCCCGATCATCAACACCCGCGACGAGCCGCACGCCGACGCCGAGCGCTACCGCCGGCTGCACGTCATCGTCGGCGACTCCAACATGTCGGAGACCACCACCCTGCTCAAGGTGGGCGCCACCGACCTGGTGCTGCGGCTGATCGAGGCCGGGGTGGTGATGCGCGACCTCACGCTGGAGAACCCGATCCGGGCGATCCGCGAGGTCAGCCACGACCTCACCGGCACCCACCAGGTCCGGCTCGCCAACGGCCGGGAGGCCAGCGCGCTGGACATCCAGGAGGAGTACTTCACCAAGGCGCTGGAGTTCGCCGACCGCAAGGGCATCAACACCGGGACCATCGCCCGGGTGCTGGACCTCTGGGGCCGCACCCTGGAGGCGGTCCGCACCGAGCGGCTCGACGGCGTGGCCGGCGAGATCGACTGGATCATGAAGTACAAGCTCATCGAGCGCTACCGCGAGAAGCACCAGATGAGCATGTCGAACCCGCGGATCGCCCAGATCGACCTCGCGTACCACGACATCCACCGCCGGCGCGGGCTGTTCTACCTGCTCCAGGGCAAGGGCCAGGCGCAGCGGGTGACCACCGACCTCAAGACCTTCGAGGCCAAGTCGATCCCGCCGCAGACCACCCGGGCCCGGCTGCGCGGGGACTTCATCCGCCGGGCGCAGGAGCAGCGCCGGGACTTCACGGTGGACTGGGTGCACCTGAAGCTGAACGACCAGGCGCAGCGGACGGTGCTCTGCAAGGACCCGTTCCGCTCGGTGGACGAGCGGGTGGAGAAGCTGATCGCCGGGATGTGATCCCGGCGGGGCCGTGATCCCCGCGGGGGTGCGATCCCCGCGGACTGTGATCTTCGTCGGCGCCGGGCCCCGGTGGTGTCTACCGGGGCCCGGCGCCGCCTGGGCATACGCTGTCGGTCGAGTCCGGAGAGCCGACTTCGACCGACAGTTAGGAACGCCGTGCGCCGCACCGCCGGTTTGCTTCTCACCCTGCCCCTGCTCCTGGCGGTCGCCTGCAGCAGCTCCACCAAGGCGACCAGCCCGGCGACGCCCACCTCGCCCACCGCGGCCCCCACCGTGCCCTCGCCGGTGTCCGAGGCCTCGCCGATGCCGACCGTGTCGGGCGGCGGTTTCGGGAGCAAGGCCACGATCACCATCCCCGACGGACCGCCGAGCGGCCAGTTCGTCGTCAACACCGTGAGCGAGGGTGACCGCTCCACGGTGAACAAGGGCGACTGGGTGACGGTGAACTACACCGCCAAGGACTGGACGACCGGCAAGGATCTGCCGAGCTCGTACGACGCCGGCGGCAAGCCGCAGCTGTACCAGGCGGGCAGCGGCCAGCTGGTGCCGGCGTTCGACCAGAGCGTGATCGGCAAGAAGGTCGGCAGCCGGCTGCTGGTGGTGGCCCCGCCGGCCGCGGCCTTCGGCGAACAGGGGAACACCCAGCTCGGCGTCGGCCCGGGGGACACCGTGGTGTTCGTGCTGGACATCATGGAGAGCCTGCCGCCGGACTCCACCCTCTCCGGGACGATGACGCAGCCGCCGCCGACCATGCCGCAGGTGAAGGACAACGGCAAGGCCCCCGTGACCATCACCGTCCCGCCCGGCCAGCCCGCGCCGACCGAGCTCCAGCAGGCCGTGCTGATCAAGGGCGAGGGCAAGCAGGTGAAGGCCGGGCAGACCCTGGTCGTGCAGTACACCGGGGTGCTCTGGAGCAACGGCCAGCAGTTCGACTCGTCCTGGAGCCACGGCGGTGCCCAGGCACTGCAGATCGGCACCGGCAGTGTGATCGAGGGCTGGGACAAGGGCCTGGTGGGCCAGACCGTCGGCAGCCGGGTGGAGCTGGTGGTGCCGCCGGCCCTCGGCTACAAGGACCAGGCGCAGGGCGCGGTGCCGGCGAACTCGACGCTGGTGTTCGTGATCGACATCCTTGAGGCGGTCTGAGGACCTGCGAGGTCTAGGAGCGACGGGTGGGATTCCGTACGCTTGGGCGGGCGCTCGCACATGGAAGCGTCCGCCCTCATCCTGACCTGTCATACTGCCCTCGCACTGTGGTAGGCGCCGCCGGCGTCCGGGTCCCGGGCGGCAGTGCGACAGCACCCCGGCGCTCACCACGCCGGCCGTAGACCTCGAAGACCTCGTGGCGAGATGGATGGGGAGTCATGTCTGAGAATGCGTCGAGCCCGGGCGGGGCCGGCACCGCGAACGGGAACTCCTCCGGGGACCCGGCCGACTCGCGTCCCGGCGGCCCGCTGCCCGGCGACGGCGAGTCGATCGTCGTACCGCCGTCGATCTTGAAGCAGCAGGCCGGCTGGGCTCAGCCCGGCGGGAGCAAGCCGTCGGCGGGCGCGACGAAGACCGAGGACACCCCGCAGATCTTCGCGTCCAACGTGCGCCGCCAGGACTCCTCGGAGGCTGGGTACGACGAGAACCCGCCCGGCGTCGGCAAGCTGGGTGTGATCCTCGGCACCGTGCTCACCCTGCTGCTGGTCGGCAGCGGCGTCACGCTGTACCTGGTGAACAAGGACGGCGGCGACTCGAAGTCCGACACCGCGGCCAAGCCCGACGCGGTGAAGACCGCTCCGGCCACGCCGACCGCCGACCCCGTCCCGCCGATCAAGGACAGCGCCAAGGTGCTGCCGACCATCACCGGCGAGTTCGGCAAGAAGGCCGGCATCGTGGTGCCCGGCGAGCAGGCCGACGGCAGCTTCGTGGTGAAGGTCCTCTCCGAGGGCACCGGCCCCAAGGTCGAGAAGAACTCCTGGGCCTCGGTCGACTACACCGCCAAGGACTGGACCACCGGCAAGGACATCCCCAGCTCGTACGACGAGAAGGGCAAGCCGCAGATCTTCCAGGCCGGCACCGACGCGCTGATCCCGGCGCTCGACCAGGCCGTGCTCGGCAAGAAGGCCGGCAGCCGGCTGCTGGTGGTGGCCCCGCCGGCCGCCGCGTTCGGCGCCCAGGGCAACCCGAGCATGTCGATCGGGGCCAAGGACAACCTGGTCTTCGTCATCGACGTCCGCAACGCCAACGCGCCCGACGCCGTGGTCGGCGGCACCGTCACCCCGCCGCCCGCGGACTTCCCGCAGGTGAAGGACAACGGCAAGAAGCCGGCCGAGATCACCCCGGTGAAGGGCGCCGCCGAGCCGACCGAGCTCAAGAGCCACGTCCTGATCAAGGGCACCGGCCCCAAGGTCGAGAAGGGCGAGAAGGTCGTCGTCCAGTACACCGGCGCGCTCTTCAAGGACGGCAAGGTCTTCGACTCCTCGCTGAGCAAGGGCCAGGCGTTCTCCTTCCCGGTGGGCGGCGGCCAGGTCATCGCCGGCTGGGACCAGGGCCTGGAGGGCCAGACCGTCGGCAGCCGCGTCGAGCTGGTCATCCCTGCCGCGCTGGCGTACGGCGACAAGGGCCAGGGCGACATCCCGGCCAACTCCACCCTGGTGTTCGTGGTCGACATCCTGGATGCGGGTCAGGGCTGATCCACTTTCGAGGGACAATGGTGCGCGTGTGACCTTCGGGCTCGGCCGCGTGGCCTGAGTCCGGACGGGCGGCGGGCGCCCGTACCGTGGTCCGGGAACGGACCGGGTGCGGGCGCCCGCCGCTTGGTCATGGATGGAACCGAAACCGAGAAGAGGCAGTTGTGAGCAACAAGACGAAGCCGGAGATCGACTTCCCGGGCGGCGACGCCCCGACCGAGCTCCAGATCCGCGACATCGAGGTCGGCACCGGCGAGGAGGCCAAGCCGGGCCAGGTCGTCGAGGTGCACTACGTCGGTGTCACCTTCGAGACCGGCGAGGAGTTCGACGCCAGCTGGAACCGCAACAGCACCTTCAAGTTCCCGCTCGGCGCCGGCCGCGTCATCAAGGGCTGGGACCAGGGCGTCGTCGGCATGAAGGTCGGCGGCCGCCGCGAGCTGGTCATCCCCGCGAAGCTGGGCTACGGCGCGCAGTCGCCGACCCCGGCCATCCCGGCGAACTCGACTCTGATCTTCGTCGTCGACCTGATCGCCGTCTGACCCGGTCCCGACCGGTCGCGAGCGAGGGCCGCACCCCCCTGCCGGGGGTGCGGCCCCACGCGTTTGCGGACTCGGCTTTTGCAGTGCGTACCGCTACCGGTACGGTCGGTCCCGCCGGGTCGAGGACCACCCGGCGGGCGCACCCCGCGCGCGGCGCGGCACACCGGAAGGGTCAGCGATGGCGATCGCCAAGGCAGAGCGGCTGATGAATCTCGCCCTGTGCCTGATGAACACCAGACGACCGCTCTCCAAGAAGGAGCTGCGGGAGTCCATCGAGGCCTACCGCGAAGCCTGGCAGAGCAGCAGCGAGGACGCCTTCAACCGGATGTTCGAGCGGGACAAGGACGACCTGCGCGAGCTCGGCCTGGTCATCGACGTTGACGAGAACGCCCTGGACGGCGAGCTCGGCTACCTCGCCCGCGCGGACCGCAACCGCCTGCCCGAGATCGCGCTGGACGCCGAGGAGGCCGCCGCGCTCACCCTGGCTGCCCGGGTCTGGCAGCAGGCCAAGATGTCCGGCGCGGCCAGCGGCGCCCTGCAGAAGCTGCGCGCCGCCGGCGTGCCCTTCACCGAGACCGAGGGCCGCACCGCCCTGGAGCCGCGCATCCCCGCCCGCGAGGCCGCCTTCGAGCCGCTGCTCACCGCCGCCCGCGACCGCCGCCCGGTCACCTTCGAGTACCGCAAGGCCGGGGCCGCCGCCGTCGAGCAGCGCGCCGTCGAGCCCTGGGCGCTGGAGTGCTGGCGCGGCCACTGGTACCTGGCCGGCTGGGACCGCGACCGCGGCGACGCCCGCGTCTTCCGGCTCAGCCGGATCACCGGGAAGGTCCGCGCCCGCTCCGGCGCCTTCCTCGGCACCGTCCCCGAGCACGTCGACGTCCGTGCCACCGTGGCCAAGTTCGCCGGCGAGGGCGCCACCGCCACCGCCGCGGTACGGGTCCGCCGGGACGCCGGATTCCCGCTGCGCACCAAGGCGCTGAGCTCCCGGCGGGTCGACGAGACCTGGGACGAGCTGGAGATCCCCTACGGCAACGGGCTCGGCGCCGACCTCGCCGAGTTCGGCCCGGACGTGCTGGTGCTCGGCCCGGAGGAGCTGCGCGCCGACGTGATCGAGCGGCTGCGCGCGGTCGCCGGCGTGGCGGCGGACGGAGCCGCTGCGGCCGACGGGGTTGCTGCGGTTGACGGTGTCGAAGGAGTACGGGCATGAGCAACGCGATCGACCAGACCCGGCGGATGCTGTCGCTGGTCACCTACCTGCGCGAGCGCCCCGGCGCCGAGGTGGCCGAGGTGGCCCGTGCCTTCGGCATCACCGAGCGCGAGCTGATCGGCGACCTCAACGTGCTGCCGATGTGCGGCACCAGCTTCCGCGGCGGCGACCTGCTCGACATCGACACCGACGGCGAGCGGATCTGGTGGCACAACGTCGACGACGTCGCCCAGCCGCTGCGGCTGGCCGCCGACGAGGCGACCGCGCTGCTGGTGGCCGCCCGTGCGGTGGCCGGCCTGCCCGGCCTGCGCGCCGGCGACCGGGAGGCGCTCACCCGCGCCGTCGCCAAGATCGAGAACGCGGCCGGGGACAGCGCCGAGGGCAGCGCCCGGGTCGGTGTCACCTTCGAGGCCGAGAGCCACGTCTTCGCCGACATCGACCGAGCGCTCAGCGAGGGCCGCCGGCTCTGGCTGCGCTACTACTCGCACGGCCGCGGCGGCATGACCGAGCGCGAGGTGGACCCGATCCGGCTGCTCACCGAGGGTCACACCTACCTGGAGGCCTGGTGCCGGACCTCCGAGGACCACCGGATGTTCCGGCTCGACCGGGTTGCCGAGATCAAGGTCCTGGACGTCCCCTCCGACCCGCCGAAGCGCGAGCCGCGCGACCTCTCCGGCGGGCTGGTCAACCCGTCCGCCGACGACCCCGAGGTGGTCGTCGAGGTCACCTCTGGTGGGCGCTGGGTCGCCGAGTACTACACCCACGACCGCGCCGAGGAACTGCCCGACGGCGGCCTGCGGATCACCCTGCGCAGCGCCGACCCCTCCCAGCTGCGCCCGCTGGCGCTGCGGCTGGGCCGGGACGGGCGGATCGTCTCGCCGCCGGAGCTCGCGGAGCAGGCACGCGCGGCGGCGCAGGAGGCGCTGGCGGCGTACGGCGAGCCGCCGGCCGCCGTGGCCGGGCTGGTCTGAGCCCCGTGGAGCCGGGGACCAGATTCAAGGTGTACTGCTCCGAGTGCCGGGAGAAGGTCGAACTGCCGGCGGAGGAGTTCCGCCTGACGTTCGGCAGCGCCCCGGAGCAGGCGCACTACAGCTTCGGCTGCCCGCTCTGCGGGGCTTCGGTGCGCAAGCCTGCGGGGGAGAAGATCGTCAAGGCGCTGACCGGGGCCGGGGTGCGGACGATGCGGCTGGTGCCGGCCGAGGGCTGACGCCCGCCGCGGGGGAGTGGCGGCGGGGCCCGGGTCGATAGGGTGGTGGGCATGTCCTGGATGCTCGTCGCCGCCGTCCTGCTCGTCACCGCCGGCCTGATGGTCCTCGGCGTCCTCGCGATCCGGCTCTGGCTGGACGTGCGGGCGCTGGCGAAGGGGGTGGACGCCGCCTCGCGCGCGCTGGCCGAGGCGGCCGGCGACCTCGCCGCGGCGGTGCCGCAGCGCTGACCGGAGCGCCCGCCCCGGCCGCGGATCCGCCCGACGTGGCGCCCGGCACATCGGGACGTCGGGGCTGCCGGGGGCTGCTGCCGGCGGCGTCGGGCGCGTTACGCTCTCAGTTGGCTCCTGCGCCGTGCGACCGGGGCCGCTGTCCTGTTCGGGCGGCCGTCGTCAGGGCGTTACCCGCCGCGGTTACCATCCCCGCAGCGGGCGGCCCACCGGTGCCGCCGTGACTGAAGGTGGTCGAGTATGCGGGTCTCGGGGACCGCGATCCTGGTGATCGTGGTTTTTGCCATTGTGCTCTTCGGCGCGAAGCGACTGCCCGAGCTGGCACGCTCGCTCGGCCAGTCGATGCGGATCCTCAAGAGCGAGGCCAAGGCGATGAAGTCCGACGGCGCCGACGAACCGGCCGCGCCGGCCCAGGGCGCGCCCGCGGTCACCGAGGCTGCACCGGCGAAGACCATCCAGGCCGCGCCGGGGGCGTCCGCGACCGCCCGGCCGGTGAACGAGCAGGCCGCCGGGGACGCCGGCCGACCGCAGTGAGCGGTGCCCGCCGTACCCGGGAACGGGTGCCGCACGCGACCATGGAGGCCCGTCGACCGGCGGGCCTCGACGCACGAGTTGAGGACCGGGGTTGAGCAAGCTCTCCAAGGCGCCGAAGGCGCCCAAGGATCCTGAGGGGCGGATGGCCCTCGCCGACCACCTGCGGGAACTGCGGAACCGCGTGGTCAAGTCGGTCCTGGTGATCGTCGTGTTCACGATCGTCGCGCTGATCTTCCACAAGCAGATCGAGTCGCTCCTGCTGAAGCCGATCCCGCGGTGCGACCCGAGCAATGCCGCGCAGTACGAAGGCCGCTGCGCACAGGTCTCCATCGTCGGCCTCACCGCCGGTTTCAACTGGATGCTCAAGGTCGCGCTGACGGCCGCCGTGGTCGCCGCCGTGCCGGTCTGGCTCTACCAGCTCTGGGCCTTCGTGGCGCCCGGCCTGCACAAGCACGAGCGCAAGTACACGGTGATCTTCATGGCCTGCGGTGCGCCGCTGTTCCTGGCGGGCGTGGGCTGCGCGTTCCTGGTGATGCCGACCACGGTCGAGGTGCTGATCTCGTTCAGCCCGACCGACACGACCCCGATCCTGCCGCCGGACGACTACTTCGACATCGCCACCCGGATGGTGCTGGTCTTCGGCCTCGCCTTCGAGTTCCCATTGCTGCTGGTGATGCTGAACATGGTCGGCATCGTCACCGGCAAGCGGCTGCTCGGCTGGTGGCGCGGCATGGTGATGGCCATCACCGTGTTCGCGGCCTTCGCCACGCCGAGCGCCGACCCGGTCAGCATGCTGGTGCTGGCGGCGCCGATCTGGGCGCTGTACTTCATCGCCGTCGGCATCGCGCTGCTCAACGACAAGCGCCGGGCCCGCCGCAACCCCGACCTCGCGCTGGACGACGAGGAGGCCTCGCACCTGGACCTCTCGGTGCAGCCGGTGAGCGGGCCGGAGGCCGTGGAGGCGTCGGCGGCCCCGGCGGGGAGCGCCCCCGTCCCGGCCGCGCGGCACGAGCAGATGGACGACATCACCTGAGCCGCCGTCCGAGACGCTGAACCGTCCTGAGGCCCCGGCCTGCCGCACCCCGGCGGGCCGGGGCTTCTGCATGGGCGCGCCGGTCCGGCGGGGCGGTCTTGGCAGGCGGGATGGCATGTGACATATTACTGTCGTGTCCAAGCCTCAGAGACCTTCCCCGGATCTCGTCGTGGTCGGCGCCGGCGTGGTCGGCGCCGCCTGCGCCTACTACGCCGCCCGCGCCGGGCTCGCCGTCGTCGTGGTCGACCGCGGTCCGGTGGCCGGCGGCACCACCGGCGCCGGCGAGGGCAACCTGCTGGTCTCCGACAAGGAGCCCGGGCCCGAGCTCGACCTCGCGCTGCTCTCCACCCGGCTCTGGCAGGACCTCGCCGAGGAGCTCGGCGAGGCGATGGAGTACGAGCCCAAGGGCGGCCTCGTCGTGGCCGCCACGCCCGCCCGGCAGGACGCCCTGCGCGCCTTCGCCGCCGAGCAGACCGAGGTCGGGGTCGTCGCCGAGGAGATCCCCGGCGAGCGGCTGCACGAGCTGGAGCCGCACCTCGCCCCCGGGCTGGCCGGCGGCTTCCACTACCCGCAGGACGCCCAGGTCCAGCCCGCGCTGGCCGCCGCCCACCTGCTCCGGGCCGCCCGCCGGGCCGGCGCCGTGCTGCACACCGGCGAGACCGTCCGCGAGCTGGTGACCGGCCCGGACGGCGCCGTGCGGGGCGTGGTGACCGACCGGCTGCGGCTGGCCGCGCCGGCCGTGGTCAACGCGGCCGGCACCTGGGGCGGCGAGCTGGCCGCGCTGGCCGGGGTGCACCTGCCGGTGCTGCCACGGCGCGGGTTCGTCCTGGTCACCGAGCCGCTGCCGCGGATCGTCCGGCGCAAGGTCTACGCCGCCGACTACGTAGCGGACGTGGCCAGCGGTTCGGCCGCGCTGCAGACCTCGGCGGTGGTGGAGGGGACGCCCGGTGGGCCGGTGCTGATCGGCGCCAGCCGGGAGCGGGTCGGGTTCGACCGGACGATGTCGGTGGAGGTGCTGCACCGGCTGGCCGCCCAGGCGGCGGCACTGTTCCCGGTGCTCGCCGAAGTCTCCGTGCTGCGCGCCTACCGGGGATTCCGGCCCTACCTGCCGGACCACCTGCCCGCGATCGGTGCGGACCCCCGGGTGCCCGGGCTGTACCACGCCTGCGGCCACGAGGGTGCGGGCATCGGGCTCGCCCCGGCGACCGGGCTGCTGATCGCCGAGCAGCTCACCGGCAAGCAGCCGGAGCTGGACCTCGCCCCCTTCCGGGCCGACCGCTTCCCGGCGGCGGCCCCGGCCTGAGCGCCGCAGAGTGCGGAGAGCGGGCCGCGGCGGCCGGTGCGGCCCGGGCGGCCCGGCGGGCAGAGCCCGGCCGACGGGGACCCGCCTCGGGCGGGGGCTGGCGCGGCGGGGGCGGCCGGAACGATCGAACAGTGGACCTTCGGAATGGAGAACGCGCGGATGAACCCGCCCAATCGGCGCCGGACCCCGGCCGCCCTGGTCGGGGCGGAGCCCGGCCCCGCCCACACGATCGAGTTCGACGGCCGGCCCGTCCCCGCGCTGCCCGGGCAGACGATCGCCGCCGCGCTCTGGGCCGACGGCGTACTGGCCTGGCGGACCACCCGGGTCGGCGGCAAGCCGCGCGGCGCGTTCTGCGGGATCGGCGTCTGCTTCGACTGCCTGGCCACCGTCGACGGGCGCCCCAACCAGCGCACCTGCCTGCTGCCGGCCGAGCCCGGCACCACCGTCACCACCCAGGAGGGCAACGGCCGTGCCGACCTCGCCGTCTGACGCCCCCCGCCCCGGCGGCGGCCCGGTGTACGACCTCGCCGTGATCGGCGCCGGCCCGGCCGGTCTCGCCGCGGCCGTGACCGCCGCCGACCTCGGCCTGCGCTGCGCCCTGCTCGACGCGGGCGCGCGCACCGGCGGCCAGTTCTACCGCCACCCCGCGCCCGGCCTCGGCGCCGCCCGCCCGGAGCGGCTGCACCACGGGTGGTCCGTCTACACCGGCCTCGCCGACCGGCTCACCGCGCACCGCGAGGCCGGCCGGGTCGACCTGCTCGGCAACCACCAGGTCTGGGCGCTGGAGCGCGCGGGCGACACGGCGTGGGCCGTGCACGCCACCCTCGGCCCCGGTGCCGACGACCGGGCGACCGTCCGGGCCGGCGCCGTGCTGCTCGCCACCGGTGCGTACGAGCGGCAGCTCCCGTTCCCCGGCTGGACGCTGCCCGGGGTGGTCACCGCCGGCGGCGCCCAGGCCATGCTCAAGTCCGGGCTGGTCCTGCCCGGCCGCCGGGTCGTGGTCGCCGGCAGCGGTCCGCTGCTGCTCGCGGCGGCCTCCTCGCTGGTCACCGCCGGGGCCGAGGTGCCCGCCGTGGTCGAGGCCACCGACTACTTCGGCTACGCCCGCCGTCCGCACGTGCTGGCCGCCGTCCCGGCCAAGCTCGCCGAGGGCGCCGTGCACGGCACCGCGTTCCTGCGTCACCGCGTCCGGCTGCGCCGCCGCGCCGCGGTCGTCGAGGCCCACGGGACCGACCGGGTCACCGCGGTCACGATCGCCAAGCTGGACGCCCGGTGGCGGCCGGTGCCCGGCACCGAGAAGCGGATCGAGTGCGACGCGCTCGCCGTCGGCCACGGCCTGCTGCCGCAGATCGAGCTCGCCACCGAGGCCGGCGCCGAGACGGTGGCGGGCCCCGACGGCGCGGTCGCGCTGAAGGTGGACGCCGGGCTGCGCACCACCGTCCCCGGGCTCTGGGCGGCCGGCGAGACCTGCGGCGTCGGCGGCGCCGACCTGGCGATCGCCGAGGGCGAGCTGGCCGCGCACGCGGTGGCCGGGGCCGCTCCGCGCGGCTCGGTGCGGCGGCGCCGCGCCCGGCTGCGGGCCTTCGCCGACCTGATGGCGGCGGCCCACCGGCCCGGCCCCGGCTGGACCGGCTGGCTGCGGCCGGACACCGACGTCTGCCGCTGCGAGGAGGTCCCCGCCGCCGCGATCACCGAGGCGGTCGAGGAGCTCGGCGCGGGCGACGCGCGGACCGTCAAGCTGCTCACCCGCGCCGGGATGGGCTGGTGCCAGGGCCGGATGTGCGGTCCGGCGGTGGCCTGCCTCTCCGGCGCGACGGGGGAGCCCCGGGCGGACAGCCGTCCCCTGTCCTGCCCGGTGCCGCTGGCGCAGCTGGCGGCGGGGGCCGCCGGGCCGGCCGGCGACGGCGCGTGAGCCCGGACCGGCCGTGAAACCGCGGTTCCGAAGCCGCGCGGCGGGGACTCTTGTCTCCGCTCGCGCGGTCCAATAAAATGTCACACCTCACCAAGGAGTCACCTGTGTCCCACACCCCGCACGACACCACCCGGCCCTGGCGCGGCATCATGGTCGCCACCACGATCCCGCTGCGCGACGACCTCTCCGTCGACTACGACGCCTACGCCGAGCACGTCCGCTGGCTGATCGACTCGGGCTGCGACGGCGTCGTCCCCAACGGCTCGCTGGGCGAGTACCAGACCCTCACCGCCGAGGAGCGCGCCCGGGTCGTCGAGGTCGCGGTCGAGGCCGCGGGCGACGGCTCGCGCGTCATGCCCGGCGTCGCCGCCTACGGCAGCGCCGAGTCCCGCCGCTGGGCCGAGCAGGCCGCCGAGGCCGGCGCCGGCTCCGTCCTGCTGCTGCCGCCGAACGCCTACCGCGCCGACCACGACGCCGTCCGCGCCCACTACGCCGAGGTGGCCAAGGCCGGCGTGCCGATCGTCGCCTACAACAACCCGATCGACACCAAGGTCGACCTCGTCCCCGCGCTGCTCGCCCAGCTGCACGGCGAGGGCTCGATCGTCGCGGTCAAGGAGTTCAGCGGCGACGTCCGCCGGGCCTACGAGATCGCCGAGCTGGCCCCCGGCCTCGACCTGCTGATCGGCGCCGACGACGTGCTGCTGGAGCTGGCGCTGGCCGGCGCGGTCGGCTGGATCGCCGGCTACCCGAACGCGCTGCCCGAGGCGAGCGTCGCCCTCTACCGCGCCGCCGTCGCGCACGAGCTGGAGACGGCGCTGCCGCTCTACAAGGCACTGCACTCGCTGCTGCGCTGGGACTCCAAGACCGAGTTCGTCCAGGCGATCAAGCTCTCCATGGACATCGCCGGCCGCCGCGGCGGTCCGACCCGGGCGCCGCGCCTGCCGCTCACCCCGGAGATCGAGGCGGCCGTCCGCGCCGCCACCGAGAAGGCGCTCGCCGAGGGTCTCGCGTAGTCCCGCCCGACGCCACCGAGGTAAGGCCGGCTGCGGGGGCAGCCGGCCCGGCCCACCACCCACCCACCCCGATGGGAGCAGTAGCCGCATGCGCAGCCGCCATGTGTTCCATGCCGTCGACTCGCACACCGAGGGCATGCCGACCCGGGTCGTGACCGGCGGGTTCGGAGTCATCCCGGGCGCCACCATGGCCGAGCGCCGGGTGCACTTCCAGCAGCACCTGGACCACTTCCGCACCCTGCTGATGTACGAGCCGCGCGGCCACGCGGCGATGAGCGGCGCGATCCTGCAGCCGCCGACCCGCCCGGACGCCGACTTCGGCGTGCTCTACATCGAGGTGTCCGGCCTGCTGCCGATGTGCGGCCACGGCACGATCGGCGTCGCCACCGTGCTGGTCGAGACCGGCATGGTGCCGGTGGTCGAGCCGGTCACCACCGTCCGGCTGGACACGCCCGCCGGCCTGGTGATCGCCGACGTCCGGGTCGAGGACGGCGCCGCCACCGCGGTGACCATCCGCAACGTGCCCTCCTACTCGGTCTCGCTGGAGAACAAGATCGAGGTGCCCGGCTACGGCACGGTCGGCTACGACCTCGCCTACGGCGGCAACTTCTACGCCATCCTGCCGCTCGCCGAGTTCGGGCTGCCCTTCGAGCGCGAGCGCAAGCAGGAGATCCTCGACGCCGGCCTGGCCCTGATGGACGCGATCAACGCCGGCCCGGACCGGCCGGTGCACCCCGAGAACCCCTCCATCCACAGCTGCCACCACGTCCAGCTGCTCGCCCCCGGCTCGACCGCCGAGCACTCCCGGCACGCGATGGCCATCCACCCCGGCTGGTTCGACCGCTCGCCCTGCGGCACCGGCACCTCGGCCCGGATGGCCCAGCTGCACGCGCGCGGCGAGCTCCCGATCGGGCGGGACTTCCGCAACGACTCCTTCATCGGGACCACCTTCATCGGCCGCCTGGTCGAGGAGACCGAGGTCGCCGGCCGGCCGGCCGTCGTCCCGACCGTCACCGGACGGGCGTGGATCACCGGCACCGCCCAGTACTTCCTCGACCCGACCGACCCGTTCCCGGCCGGCTTCCTGCTCTGACACCCACCACCCCCGTTCCAAACCCACCGAAGGGCAGCCCTGCTGTGACGATCCGTTCGTACAACCCCGCCGACCCCACGGACCTCGTCGCCGAGGCGCCCGCCCCCGGCGCCGACGCCGTCCGCGCCTCGGTGGGCCGCGCCCGGGCCGCGCAGCCCGGGTGGCTCGCCTCCGGGGCCGGCGCCCGCTCGGCCGCGCTCACCCGGATCGCCGACGCCGTCGAGGCGCACGCGGACGAGCTGGCCGCCCTGGTCGTCCGCGAGGTCGGCAAGCCGCTCGCCGAGGCGCGCGGCGAGGTGGCCCGGACGGCCGCGATCTGGCGCTACTACGCGCAGGCCCCGTTCGCGGCGTCCGGCGCCGTGCACGAGACCGCGGGCGGGCCCGGGCTGCTGCTCACCCGCCGCCGCCCGTACGGGGTGGCCGGGCTGATCACGCCGTGGAACTTCCCGCTGGCGATCCCGACCTGGAAGGCCGCCCCGGCGCTGGCCGTCGGCAACGCCGTGGTGCTCAAGCCGTCCTCGGAGGCGATCGGCTGCGCGCTGCGGCTGGCCGAGCTGGTGGCCGCGGCCGGGTTGCCGGAGGACGTGTTCACCGTGCTGCCGGGCGGCGGCGCGGAGGGCGGGGAGCTGGTCTCCAGCGTGGACGTGGTCTCCTTCACCGGCTCCACCGGGGTCGGCCGGCAGGTCGTGCGCACGGCCACCGAGCGCGGCATCCCGGTCCAGGCCGAGCTGGGCGGCCTCAACGCCGCGATCGTCCTGCCGGACGCCGACATCGACCAGGCCGCCGCCCACCTGGCCGCCGCGATCGCCGGCTACGCCGGACAGAAGTGCACCGCCACCAGCCGGGTGGTCGCCGTCGGCGCGGCCTACGAGCCGCTGCGTGCCGCGCTGGTCAAGGCCCTCGGGCAGGTCGACGACACGGCCTGCGGGCCGGTCATCAGCGCCGCCACCCGGGACGAGATCACCGCGGCGGTCGCCTCGGCCCAGGAGGCCGGCGCGGAGGTGCTGACCGGCGGCGGCACGCCGGACCGGGCCGGCTGGTACCTCGACCCGACCCTGGTCGCCGGCGTCCCGGACGACCACCCGCTGCGGCGCGAGGAGTTCTTCGGCCCGGTCGCCGTGCTGCACGCCGCCGCCGACCTGGACGAGGCCGTCGCGCTCGCCAACGACACCCCGTACACCCTCTCCGCCTCGATCCACACCCGGGACCTCGACGCGGCGCTCGTCGCCGCCGACCGGCTGGACGCGGGCATGATCCGGGTCAACGCGCCCTCCAGCGGCGTCGACTTCCACCTGCCCTTCGGCGGCGCCAAGGGCGCCAGCCACGGCGAGCGCGAGCAGGGCCCGGCCGCCCTGGACTTCTACACCCAGAGCCGTACCGTCACCCTGCTCCCGGCCGGAGGTGCCTGATGCAGGTCCGGACCGTGGACTACCACACCGCGGGGGAGCCGTTCCGGATCGTCCTCGACGGCACGCCGGCGATCCCCGGCGACACCGTCGCCGAGCGCCGGGCGATCGCGATCGGCGCCGGCGGCAGCGCGACCGCGCCCCGGCCGAGCGCGCTGGACCGGGTGCGGCAGCTGCTCACCCGCGAGCCGCGCGGGCACGCCGGGATGTACGGCGGGTTCCTGGTGCCCCCGGACGACGACGAGGCGCACCTCGGCGTGCTGTTCTGGCACAAGGACGGCTACTCGACCGCCTGCGGCCACGGCACCATCGCACTCGGCGCGTGGGCGGTGGACTCGGGTGTCGTCGCGGCCCCGGACGACGGCGTCGCCGGCGTGCGGATCGACGTCCCCTCCGGGCGGGTGACCGCGCTGGTGCACCGGGCCGCCGGCCGCACCACCGGGGTGACCTTCCGCAACGTGCCGACCGTCGTCAGCGCGCTCAAGCTGCCGGTGGAGACCTCGCGCGGCACCGTCGAGGTCGCCGTCGCGCACGCCGGCGCCTGCTACGCCTCGGTGCCCGCGGCGGCGCTCGGTCTGTCCGTCGAGCCCGGCCGGCTGGCCGAGCTCACCGCCGCCGGCCGGGAGATCCGCGCCGCGCTGGAGGACTCGCCGGCCGTCCGGCACCCGCAGGACCCGCTGCTCTCCGGCGTCTACGGCGTCATCCTGTACGACGAGCTGCCCTCCGCCGACGGCGCGCCGAACCAGCGCAACGTCACCGTCTTCGCGGACGGCCAGATCGACCGCTCGCCCTGCGGTTCGGGTACTTCGGCCCGGCTCGCCGTGCTCGCCGCCGAGGGGCGGATCGCGCCGGGCGAGGAGCTGCGGCACGAGTCGGTGGTCGGCACGGTCTTCACCGGCCGGGTGCTGCCCGGGGGCGACCCGCTCGCCGGCGGGGTGGTCACCGAGGTGACCGGCACCGCCCACCGCACCGGCGAGCACGGCTTCGTGCTGGACCCGGACGACACGCTGGGAACGGGGTTCCTGCTGTGACCGCGGCGGATGTGGCGACGGCGGAGGCGGCCGCCGCGGACACCGTGGCGGTGGGCGCCGTGACCTCGGACGCCGTGGCCGGCCCGGCCGCCGGAGCCCCCACACTGCCCGGCGCGGCCGCTGAGCCGCTCCAGCACGCCGCGCCGGGCGCCGCCGGACTGACCCCGGAGGAGGCCGCGGACGCGATCGAGCGGGTGCTGCTGGACGGGCTGGACCCGGAGGCCGGACCGGCCCGCTCGGCGATGCCGGTACCGGCCGGGGAACTGCTGCTGATGCCGGCCGCCTCGGCCGACCACGTCGGTGTGAAGATCGCCGGCGTGGCCCCGGCGAACCCCGCCGCCGGCCTGCCCCGGATCACCGGCAGCTACCTGCTGCTGGACGGGCCGACCCTGCAGCCGCTCACGCTGCTCGACGGCGCCGCGCTCACCGCGCTGCGCACGCCCGCCGTGACCGCCGTCGCCATGCGCCGGCTGGCCGCGCCGGACGCCGCGCACCTGGTGCTGTTCGGGGCCGGCCCGCAGGCGTACGGGCACCTGGACGCGCTGCTGGCCGTCCGGCCGCTGACCCGGGTCACCGTGGTGGCCCGGAGCGCGGTGCCCGCCGCGGCGCTGGCCGAGTACGCCCGGGCCTGCGGGCTGGAGGCCGTGGTGGGCGGGCCGGCCGCGGTGGCCGAGGCCGACCTCGTGGTCTGCTGCACCACCGCCCGCACCCCGCTGTTCGACGGCGCGCTGGTGCCCGACCGCGCCGCCGTGGCGGCGGTCGGCTCGCACGAGCCGGACGCGCGGGAGGTGGACGCGGCGCTGGTCGGCCGCGCCGCGCTGTACGTCGAGGCGCGGGAGCCGGCGCTGCGGGAGGCGGGTGACCTGCTGATGGCCGGCGTGGGGGAGGGCCACGAGCTCTGGAACCTGGCCGAGCTGGTGCGCGGCGAGGCGCCGGTGCCGACCGACCGGCCGCGCTTCTTCAAGAGCGTCGGCATGGCCTGGGAGGACCTCGCGGTGGCGGCCGAGACGCACCGCCGCGGTCTTGCCTGAGCCCGGCTCCGGGCTGGACCTCCGGCGTCGGGTGGCTCCCGGCGCCGGGCGGATCGCGGCGCGGGGCGCTTCGGTACCGGACGGATCCGGTGCCGTGGGCCCCGGGCGCCGGAATGCTCCCGGCCGCGGGTAGGTGGGCCGCGGCGGGGCGGTCGCGGCAGGTGGGCCGCGACGGGCCGGGTCCGGTGGCGGTGGGTACGCCACCGGACCCGGCTGTTGGAAAGGCGGCGGGGCGGCCGCGGCCCTGGTGTGGGCCTGGCCGCGGTCGCCCGGCCGTCGAGGCACGGGCCCCGGGGCGCCGACGTGCGTGCGGGGCCGTAGCTGCGGCCGGCGTGGTGGGAAGGGATCCCCTGCCACGCCGGCCGCTTCGGCGTTTCCGGGCCGAGGGGCCACCTCATGGGGGCGTGGGCCCTTCAGCGGTAGCCGGACCTCAGCGGTAGCCGGCGATCAGGCGGGCCAGGTGCTTGCCGGCGAGGTGGAGTGGTTCCTCGCTGCGGGTGATCTGCGCGGTGAGTTCCGCGCCCTCCAGGGTGTTGACCACGGTGACGGCCAGCTCGCGGGAGTCCTTCGCGCTCAGCCCGGAGGTCCGCAGCCGGTCCTCGACGATGGCGCGCCAGTGCGTGAAGGCCTCGCCGACGGCCTGCTCGATGACGGGCGCGCGGCCCACCGTCTCCAGGGCGGTGCTGGTGATCGGGCAGCCGTCCTGCCAGTCGGAGGCGCGCAGCGCCTCGGCGAGGAGCCGGGTGCAGGCGGTGATCGCCTCGGCCGGGTCGTCCGCCGCGCCCAGCCCCGCGCGGAGCAGCTCGGCGAACTCCTGGTCGCCGTGGCGGATCGCCTCGGCGGCCAACTCCTGCTTGCCGCCCGGGAAGAAGTGGTAGACGGAGCCGAGCGTGGCTTCCGCCTCGCGCGAGATCTGCTTGATCCCGGTGCCCTCGTACCCCTGGCGCTGCAGCAGCCGGGAGGTGGCCCGGACGATCCGCTCACGGGTGCCGGTGGTCGTCGTCTTCACCCGGTGAGTCTAGGGCTTCCTGCCCGCACATTGAATAGAGCGTTCGTTCCAGAACTCGTGCTAGCGTGCTTCTGGATAGAGCGTTCGTTCTAGCGGAGGGGGATCCCCGTGTCTTCTGTCGTCATGCCCGCCAAGCAGCCCGTCACCGTGATCGGACTCGGCCCGATGGGCCGGGCGA
The DNA here is from genome assembly GCF_044747365.1 of Kitasatospora sp. NPDC090091. Classification (NCBI taxonomy): domain Bacteria; kingdom Bacillati; phylum Actinomycetota; class Actinomycetes; order Kitasatosporales; family Streptomycetaceae; genus Kitasatospora; species Kitasatospora sp. NPDC090091. Next base: position 588,803 of record NZ_JBIVDY010000001.1, on the reverse strand, counting down.
TGGCCGGCGCCTATCTGGACGCCGGCCACGCCGTCACGGTCTGGAACCGCACCGCAGCCCGCGCCGACGACCTGGTCGCCCGCGGCGCGGTGCTCGCGCCCAGTGCCGCGGCCGCCGTCGCCGCCAACGAGCTGGTCGTGCTCAGCCTCACCGACTACGACGCGGTGTTCGCCGTCCTCGACGCCGCCGGGGCCGCGCTCGCGGGGAGGGTCGTCGTCAACCTGAGCTCGGACACCCCGGAGCGGGCCCGGGAGGCCGCCCGCCGGCTGGCCGGGCTGGGTGCCGTTCACCTCACGGGCGGGGTGCAGGTGCCGCCCTCGGGCATCGGCAAGCCGGAGTCGTCCACCTTCTACAGCGGTCCGGTCGAGACGTTCCGGCGCCACCGCGAGACGCTGGAGGTGCTGACCGGTGCCGACTACCGCGGCGACGACCCGGGGCTGGCCCAGCTGTACTACCAGATCCAGATGGACCTCTTCTGGACCTCGCTGGTCGGCTACCTGCACGCCACCGCGGTGGCCGAGGCCAACGGCATCTCGGCGGAGGAGTTCCTGCCGTACGCAAGCTCCACGGCCGCCTCGATGCCCGGCTTCCTGGCGTTCTACGCGCCGCGGATCGCGGCCGGCTTCCACGAGGGCGACGTCGACCGGGTCGCCATGGGGCTGGCCAGTGTCGAGCACGTCCGGCACACGGTGGAGGCCTCCGGGGTGGACGCCTCGCTGCCGGCGCTGCTGGCCGACGCGTTCGGCCGCGCCGTGGTCGCCGGGCACGGCGACTCCAGTGCGACGAGCCTGGTGGGGCTGTTCCGGAAGACCCGCTAGGGGGATCGGCGGGATCTCGGGAACGCGGGCGCCGCCGGCCGTTGCCACCGCCGGCGGCCCCTGCGAGCATGGGCTCCGACGGGGCCCCTGTGACGGTTGACGGATCGTCCGGATCACGGAATGTTGCACACTCAACGTAACGTGACATTGTACGCTGGTGTCCTGCAAACCTCCGGAGGAACACCATGGCCGACCTGAAACCCCGCACCCTGATCTCCGTCCAGGAGCGGCTGCGCGACCAGGTCGCCCACGCGCTCCGCGCGGCCCTGATCTCCGGTGAGCTGCGGCCCGGTGTGGTCTACTCCGCCCCCGCTCTCGCGGCCGACTTCGGCGTCTCCGCCACCCCCGTCCGGGAGGCCATGCTCGACCTCGCCCGCGAGGGCCTGGTCGAGGCCGTCCGCAACAAGGGCTTCCGGGTCACCGAGCTGACCGAGCGCGACCTCGACGACTTCACCGAGATCCGCGCGCTGATCGAGGTCCCCACCGTCGGCCAGGTTGCCCGCACCGCCACGGCCGAGCAGCTGGAGGCGCTGCGCCCGCAGGCCGAGGCGATCGTCGCGGCCGCCCGCAAGCACGACCTGATCGGTTACCTGGAGGCCGACCGCCAGTTCCACCTCGACCTGCTCGGCCTGGCCGGCAACGCCCGCCTGGTCGAGGTGGTCGGTGACCTGCGCAAGCGCTCCCGCCTGTACGGCCTGAACCGCCTGGACCAGCGCGGCGAGCTGGTCTCCTCCGCCGAGGAGCACCTGGAGCTGCTGGACCTGATGGTCCGCGGCGACGCGGAGGCCGCCGAGGCCTGCATGTCCCGCCACCTCGGCCACGTCCGCTCCCTCTGGGCCGCCGACCAGGAGGCCGAGGAGGAGCGCCCGTCGCTCCGCCTCCGCTCCCGGTAGGGGGCTGATCCGCAAGGGCGGCCCTAAACCACTCGTTCAGGTGAAGGCTCAGGATCACGCGTCGGGCGGCGCCTGCGTCCTACGATGATGCTCTCGACATCGGCAGCAAGGAGGAATTCCGTGTCCGCCGCAGCAGTGGAAGAGCCCATGGAGCAGCTGACGCTGCCCGAAGCCGCTGAGCTGATCTCCAACCAGCTACCGGGCTACCGGGTCGAGATCATCGGGGGCCAGATCACCGTGACGCCCACCCCGAACATGTCCCACGCCCGATCGGTGAAGAGGTTCGACCGCCTGTTCATCGAGGCTGGGCTCGACGACGGCGAGACCGAGGTGTGGCAGAACATCAGCATCCGTCTGCCTGAAGGTCCGTTCGACTATGCGGTGCCCGATCTGGCGGTCACCGATGCGGACAGCGACGACAGGGTGATGGAGCACGGCGCCTACGACCCTGCGATCTTCCGCCTCGTCCTTGAGGTGACGTCCTCCAACCTCAGCGACGATCTGAAGAAGAAGCCGTTCGCCTACGCGTCCGCCGGCGTTCCGATCTACGTGATCGTGGACCGGACGAATCGACGTGTCATGGTGCTGACCGACCCCAAGGACGGTGAGTACCGCTTGCACGCCGTCCACCATCCGGGGCAGTCCTTCGCCCTGCCCGAGTCGATCGGGGCGGCGGTGACGCTCTCGGTGGACGACGTGCTCGCGGTGAAGAAGTAGCTCAGGCCGGCGTCGGGACCGTCAGTCTTCCGTCGTGGACCTCGGCCACCTGGTCGACCGCGGTCAGGTGGGTGCGGTCGTGGGTGACCAGGACGGTCGCGGTGGCACGCCGGTGGGTGAGCTCGGTGATGAGCTCCAGGACGGCGGCGCCGCGTTCGTGGTCCAGGGCGCTGGTGGGTTCGTCGACCAGGAGCACGGTGGGGTCGTTCATCAGCGCCCGGGCGATGTTGACGCGCTGGCGCTGACCGCCGGAGAGCTGGTGCGGCCGGCGGCCGGCCCGGTCGCGCAGGCCGACGGCGTCCAGCAGCTCCAGGGCCCGGGGGAGGGCGGTCCGCGGGGAGCGGCCGTCCAGGTGGGCCATCACCTGGAGCTGCTCGGCGGCGGTCAGCGAGGGCAGCAGGTTGGCCTGCTGGAACACGATGCCGATCCGGTGCCGCCGCAGGGCGGTCAGTTCGGCACGGCCGAGGCCGGCGGTGTCGACGCCGTCCACCACGACCCGGCCGGAGTCCGGGGCGATCAGGGTCGCGGCGACCGCCAGCAGGCTGGACTTGCCGGAGCCGGACGGGCCGACCACCGCGGTGATCGAGCCCTTCGGGACGTTCAGCGAGACCTCGTCCAGGGCGGTCAGCCGGCCGTCGCCGTCCGGGTAGGTGAGGGTGATGCGGTCGAGTTCCAGCGTCATCGGGCGCTCCCCAGGGCGGTCAGCGGGTCGACGGCGGTGATCCGCCGGATGGACAGGGCGGCGCCGACCGCGCCGAGCGCGATCATCACGGCGGCCGGGAGGAGGACGGTCGGGGCGTCGAGGACGAACGGCACCGCGGAGCCGATCACGGCGCCGGCGCCGACGGCGATCGCGGTGCCGAGGGCGGTGCCCAGCACCAGCAGCAGCACGGCCTGGCCGAGGGCGTCCCGCAGCAGGTAGCGGGTGGAGGCGCCGAGCGCCTTCAGGACGGCGATGTCGCCGCTGCGCTGGATCGTCCAGACGGTGAAGAAGGCGCCGATGACGAGCGCCGAGATGGCGAAGAGGAAGCCGCGCATCAGCTGCAGCGAGCCGTTCTCCGAGGTGTAGGAGCCGATCGCGGCGAGCGCGTCCTTGCTCGTCCGGGTCTCGGTGCCCAGCCGGGCGTCGGCGGCGCCGAGGTCCGCGCCGGAGGCGCCGGTCAGCGCGATCACGGTCGCGTGGCCGGTGCCGCCCGGGGCGAACCGCTGCCAGTCGGCGAGGCTGGTCCAGACGACCGGGGTGTGGCTGTACCAGGCGTCGTCCGCCACGGCCGCGACCTGGAGCGGGTGCCCGCCGACGGTGAACGACGCGCCGGGCTGCAGGCCGCCCAGGTGCTCGGCGGCGGTCGCCGAGAGCACCGCCCGGCCGGGGGCGACGGGTGCGCCCTTCGGGGCGAGCCCGGAGCCGTCCGGCACTCCGAAGGCGGAGAGCGCCGCGGTGCGCTGCCCGGCGGCCGCCTTGGTGGTGGTGATCCCGAGCGGCTGCGCGGCCGACACCCCCGGGACCTGCGCCCAGGCCTGCCACTGCTCGGGCGTGACCTGCGAGTCGGTGAACGAGAGCTGCTGGCCGTCGGCGGGCTTCGAGAAGACCAGGTGGTCGGCGGGCAGCCCGGTGATCGCCGAGATGTTCTGCCGGCCCAGCCCGGCCGTCAGGCCGGACAGCAGGCCGACCAGCACGGTGATCAGCACGATGACGGTCCCCATCAGGGCGAACCGCCCCTTGGCGAACCCCAGGTCCCTCCAGGCGACGAACACGGTGAGCCCTCTCCCTTTCCGTTCCCGCTCCGAGCGTCGGGCCTTCGCCCCGACGCTCACCACGGTCGCCGAACGGGGGCCGGCCGGGCATCGCCCGGGGGATTGGATCCCGGGCATCGAAGGGGAGAAGCGGAGTTCAACCTTTTGATTGATGCCCGGGGCGCGGCCCGGACCCTAGGCTGGAGGGATGGCGACCGAACGATCCCGTACCACTGCCGTCGCCCGCGTGCTCCAGGTCTGCCTGCACCTGCTGGTGGCGGGCCTGCTCGCGCTCGCCGTCGCCCGGGCCGCCGTCGGCCGGGGCGGCGACCTCGCCGCCGTGACCGCCGCCGCCACCGCGATGGCCGCCGTCTACGCCGCGGGCCCGCTGGTCGGCGCCGTGCGGCGGTCGCCCCGGGCGGCCGCGCTCTGGCTGGCGCTGCTCGGCGCCACCTGGGTGGGCGTGCTGATCGCCACCCCGGACGGCGTCTGGCTGGCCTTCCCGCTGTACTTCCTGGAGCTGCACCTGCTCGGGCGCCGGGCCGGATTGGCCGCCGTCGCCCTGACCGCCGTCGCGGCGATCGTCGCGTACTCCTGGCACCAGCACACCGTCAGCGTCGCCGCGGCCATCGGGCCCGCGCTCGGCGCGGCCGTCGCCACCGCCACCGTGCTCGGCTACCAGGCGCTCTACCGGGAGAGCGAGGAGCGGCGCCGGCTCATCGACGAGCTGACGGCCGCCCGCGCCGACCTCGCCGCCGCGCACCACACCGCCGGCGTCCTCGCCGAGCGCGAGCGCCTGGCCCGGGAGATCCACGACACCCTCGCGCAGAGCCTCTCCAGCATCCAACTGCTGCTGCGGGCCGCCCAGCGCGCCCTGCCGGAGCGGACCGAGGCCGCCGCGGACTACGTCGAGCAGGCCCGGCAGGCCGCCCAGGACAACCTCGCCGAGGCCCGGCGGTTCGTCCGCGCGCTCACGCCGCCCGACCTGGAGAGCGACTCGCTGCCGGTGGCGCTGCAGCGGCTGTGCGCCACCACCACGGCGCACAGCGGCCTGCCGGTGCGGCTGCACGTCTCCGGCGACCCGGTCGGGCTGCCGGTGCCGCAGGAGGTGGCACTGCTGCGGATCGCGCAGTCGGCGCTCGGCAACGCCGTCCGGCACGCCGAGGCCTCGCATGCCGAGGTCACGCTCAGCTACATGGAGGGCGAGGTGGCGCTGGACGTGTTCGACGACGGGGCGGGGTTCGACCCGGCGGCGGTGGCCGCGGCCGCCGGGACGGCGGGCGGCGACGGCGGCTTCGGGCTGCCGTCGATGCGGGCCAGGGCCCGGGCGCTGGGCGGTACCTTCACCGTGGAGTCCGCGCCCGGCGAGGGGACGGCGCTCGCCGTCCTGCTGCCGGTCGCCCCGGCGGACGAGCAGCGGTCGGGCGAGGAGCAACGGGCGGGCGGCGTCCGGGACCGGGCGGTGTCCGGGGCCGAGGAACGTCCGTGAGCAAGGAGCGCCCGTGAACGGGGATGCACGTGAGTGAGCGAGTGATCCGCCTGCTGCTGGCCGACGACCACCCGGTGGTCCGGGCCGGGCTGCGCGCCGTCCTGGAGAGCGAGCGGGACTTCGCGATCGTTGCCGAGGCCGCGACCGCCGAGAGGGCGGTGGAGCTGGTGGCGGAGGCCGAGGTCGACGTGGTGCTGATGGACCTGCAGTTCGGGCCGGGATCGGCGATGAACGGCGCACAGGCCACCGCGGCCATCACCGCCCGGCCGGGCGCACCGCGGGTGCTGATCGTCACCACCTACGACACCGACGCGGACACCCTGCCCGCGCTGGAGGCCGGCGCCACCGGGTACCTGCTGAAGGACGCGCCGCCCGAGGAGCTGGCCCGGGCCGTCCGCTCGGCGGCGGCGGGCCGCACGGCCCTCGCAGCCACCGTGGCGGACCGGCTGCTGGAGCGGATGCGCACGCCGGCGGCGGCGCTGAGCGCGCGCGAGACCGAGGTGCTGGGGCTGGTCGCGGACGGGCTCACCAACCAGCAGATCAGCCAGCGGCTGCACCTCAGCCAGGCCACCGTGAAGTCCCATCTGGTGCACATCTACGCCAAGTTGGGGGTGGACTCGCGTACGGCGGCGGTGCGGGAGGCCCGCGGCCGGGGGCTGATCCGCCGCGGTGGCTGACGGCGGGGGCTGAGGGCCTTCCCGTCCGGCCCCGCGCGGCCCCTCCGCGGCCCCGTCCGGCCCCGCGTTGTGTGGTTCTTCGCCGTCGCGTGCGGGGCGGCCCGGTGGGGCCGACGGGGGGTCACGTCGGCGGAGGAATCCGGCGGTTCGGGCGGGGTTCGCACGGACACAGCTCGGTAACGGGTCGCGTCACCTCTTGTGCAGTGCAATTTCACATTACTATGTTACGGGTCACACCGCGGAGCGCCAGACCCCCTGAGGTCGCCTCCCGGCCGGGCCCCGGACCAGCCCCGGGGCGGGACCTCGGCCCTCACTTCGGGCCCCCCACTGCGGAGTTGCACATGACCAGGCGCACCCAGGCCGCCCTCGCGGCGGCCATCGCAGCGACACTCACCCTCGGCCTCGGGGCCTGCGCGAAGGACAAGGACAAGGACGACAGCGCCGACAGCAGCGTGGCGACCTCCACCAAGGGTCCGGGCGCCGACAGCGGCACGATCATCGGCGGCACGCCGGTCAAGGGCGGCACCCTGACCGTCCTGACCAACCAGGACTTCGCCCACCTCGACCCGGCCCGCAACTGGGTGGTGCCGCACATGGACTTCGGCACCCGGCTGCTCTACCGCACCCTGACCACCTTCAAGGCCGAGCCGGGCCCGGCGGGCAGCGAGATCGTCCCGGACCTCGCGACCGACCTCGGCAAGTCCTCCGATGGCGGCAAGGTCTGGACCTTCACGCTCAAGGACGGGCTGAAGTACGAGGACGGCACGCCGATCAAGGCCGCCGACGTCAAGTACAACGTCGAGCGCTCCTTCTCGCCGGACCTCACCGGCGGCCCCGACTACGCGATCCAGTACCTGGCCGGCGGCGAGAACTACAAGGGCCCGCTCAACGGCGAGCACCTGGCCTCCATCGAGACCCCGGACGACAAGACCATCGTCTTCCACCTGAAGCGCCCGGTCGCCGAGTTCTCCTACACCGTCACGCTGCCGACCTTCTCGCCGGTGCCGCAGTCCCGCGAGAAGGGCACCCAGTACGACTCCCAGGTCTTCTCCTCGGGCCCGTACAAGATCGAGACCTACGACCGCGGCAAGCAGCTGGTGCTGGTCCGGAACACCAACTGGGACGCCGCGACCGACCCGGTCCGCAAGGCCTACCCGGACAAGATCGTGGTGACCCAGGGCCTCAAGGGCGGCCAGGCCGACGACCGGATCATCGCCAGCAGCGGTGTCGACGCCTCGGCCATCGAGATGCCCTGGATGCAGCACGAGTCCGTCTCCAAGGTGCTGCCCAAGCCGGACGTCAAGGCCCGCATGGCGGCCGAGCGCACCGGCTGCACCGACATGCTGTACCTGAACACCGCCAAGGCCCCCTTCGACGACCCGAAGGTGCGCGAGGCGATGATGTGGGCCGTCGACCGCGAGGCCCAGGTCACCGCCTTCGGCGGGCCGGCGATGGCCGACGTCGCCACCTCCTACCTGCCGCCGTCGCTGACCGGCGGCGCCAAGGCCGACCCGCTGAAGATCCCGGCCACCGGTGACCCGGCGAAGGCCAAGGACCTGCTCAAGGCGGCCGGGAAGTCCGACCTCAAGGTCTCGCTCACCGTCTCGCTCGGCGACAAGACCCGCGCCGAGGCGATCCAGCAGTCGCTGGCCAAGTCCGGCGTCCAGGTCACGGTCAACACCGTCGACGCCTCCGCCTTCGCCGACACCGTCGGCGACACCAAGAACGCCCCCGACCTGGTCATCAACGGCTGGTGCCCGGACTACCCGTCCGGTGCCACCTTCCTCCCGTTCCTCTTCGACGGACGGACCATCAAGGAGAAGGGGAACCAGGGCAACTACAGCCAGTTCCGCGACCAGGCGACGATGGACCGGATGGACCAGATCGCCGCGATGACGGACATCAACGAGGCGAACAAGGCCTGGCAGCAGCTGGACGAGGACCTGCTGAAGAAGGCCCCGGCCATCCCGCTGATGTGGCAGCGCCGCCCGCTGCTGACCGGCACCAACGTGGCCGGCGCGTTCGGCAACTCCGGCTACGCCGGCATGATCGACATGGCCGTGGTCGGCCTCAAGGACCCCGCGAAGAGCCAGGGCTGAGGAACCGTCCGTCATGAGTACAACGACTGAGCCCGTCGCCGTGGACACCACGGCGGCGGGCCCCGCGAAGGCCGCCGGACGCGGGCCCTGGCGGCTGGTCTGGGACCAGCTGTGGGCCAGGGGCTCCGCCCGGTTCGGCCTGATCACCGTGGCCGTGCTGATCCTCGCGGCCGCCCTGGCCGGCCCGCTGAGCGCACTCGGCGGCTGGTCCCCCGAGGAGTTCGACAAGCGGGCCATCGACCCGTACCTGGGCGGCCTGCCCCGGGGCGACTTCGGCGGCATCGGGGCCCGGCACTGGCTGGGCGTCGAACCCATCACCGGACGCGACCTGTTCGCCCGGGTGCTGCACGGCGGCCAGGTGTCGCTGCTGATCGCCTTCGCCGCCACCGCGATGGTCGTCGTCGTCGGCACCCTGGCCGGCATCGCGGCCGGCTACTTCGGCGGCCGCGTCGACAGCGTGCTGTCCCGGCTGATGGACCTCACGATGTCCTTCCCCTCGCTGATCTTCATGATCGCGATGATGTCGGTGGCCAAGGACGTCAACCGGATCCTGCTGATGACCTCGGTGATCGGCCTGTTCGGCTGGCCCGGCATCGCCCGGGTGGTCCGCGGCCAGGCGCTCTCGCTCAAGCACCGCGAGTACGTCGAGGCCGCCAAGGTGGGAGGTGCCCGGTCCTGGCGGATCCTCACCCGGGAGATCCTGCCGAACGTCTCCGGCCCGATCATCGCCTACACCACGCTGCTCATCCCCGGCATGATCGCGACCGAGGCGGCGCTCTCCTACCTCGGCGTCGGCGTCCGCCCGCCCACGGCCTCGTGGGGGCAGATGATCGCCGAGAGCATCGTCCACTACGAGGTCGACCCGACGTACTTCCTCATCCCGACGGTCTTCCTGTTCATCGCCGTGCTCGCCTTCACCCTGCTCGGCGACGCGCTGCGCGACATCCTCGACCCGCGGGGAGGCCGGTCGTGATCCTCTACCTCGGCCGCCGGCTGCTCGGGGTGCTGGGCATCCTGCTGGCCATCTGCGCCATCACCTTCACCATCTTCTACCTGCTGCCGAACGACCCGGCCGGGGCGGCCTGCGGCAAGACCTGCAGCCCCGAACGGCTCGCCGACGTCAAGGCGGCGATGGGCCTGGACAAGCCGGTCTGGGAACAGTTCGGCGCCTACCTGGCCGGCATCGTCGCCGGCCGCGACTACGGCTCCGGGCCCAGCGCCACCCACTGCGGCTTCCCCTGCCTCGGCTTCTCCTACGAGTACTCGATGCCGGTCTGGGACCTGCTCGTGGACCGCCTGCCGGTCTCCGTCTCGCTCGCCCTCGGCGCGGCCGTGCTCTGGCTGGTCCTCGGCATCGGCGCCGGCGTCGCCTCGGCGCTGCGCAAGGGCAGCCTGACCGACAAGGCGCTGATGGTGCTCTCGGTCGGCACCGCCTCGCTGCCGGTCTACTTCACCTCGATCATGCTGATCTGGGGCGTGGTGCGGACGCTGGGCTGGCTGCCCTACCCGGCGTACCACAAGTTCACCGACGACCCGTTCGGCTGGGCGTCCAACCTGTTGCTGCCCTGGATCGCGCTGGCCCTGCTGTACGCGGCCCAGTACGCCCGGCAGAGCCGCAACTCGATGATCGAGACGATGGCCGAGCCGTACGTCCGCACCGCGCGCGCCAAGGGCCTGCCCGGCCGCACCGTCACGGTCAAGCACGGGCTGCGCTCCGGTATGACGCCCATCCTCACCATCTTCGGCATCGACCTCGGCGGCCTGCTGGCGGGCGCGGTCATCACCGAGTCCATCTTCGGCCTGCCCGGCGTCGGCCGGCTCTTCTACGACGGGCTGCTCCGCTCCGACCAGCCCGTCATCCTCGGCGTCACCCTGCTCGCGGCCTTCTTCATCGTCGTGGCGAACCTGCTGGTCGACCTGCTCTACGCGGTGGTCGACCCGAGAGTGAGGTACTGATGGCACTGCTGGAGGTCGACGACCTCAGGGTCGCGTTCGACACCCCGCGCGGTACCGTCCGGGCCGTCGACGGCATCTCCTTCGCCGTCGAGGCCGGGCAGACCCTCGGCCTGGTCGGCGAGTCCGGCAGCGGGAAGTCCGTCACGTCGCTGGCCGTCATGGGCCTGCACCGCGGCGCCGCCGTCACCGGCTCGATCCGGCTGGCCGGGCAGGAGCTCGTCGGGCTCGGCGAGCGCGAGCTCGGCACCGTCCGCGGCCGGCGGATCGCCATGATCTTCCAGGACCCGCTCTCCAGCCTGCACCCCTTCTACACCGTCGGGGAGCAGATCGCCGAGCACTACCGGGTGCACTTCAAGGCCTCCCGCAAGGCCGGGCGCGAGCGCGCGATCCAGATGCTCGGCGAGGTCGGCATCCCCGAACCCGCCCGCCGCGTCGACGAGTACCCGCACCAGTTCTCCGGCGGCATGCGGCAGCGCGTCATGATCGCCATGGCGCTCGCCTGCGAGCCCGACCTGCTGATCGCCGACGAGCCCACCACCGCCCTCGACGTCACCGTCCAGGCCCAGATCCTGGACCTGATCGCCCGCATCCAGCAGGAGCGCGGCCTCGGCGTCGTCATGATCACCCACGACCTCGGCGTGGTCGCCCGGGTCGCCCACGAGGTGCTGGTGATGTACGGCGGCCGGGCGGCCGAGCAGGCCCCCGTCGACCGGCTGTTCGGCGCCCCCGCGCACCCGTACACCCGCGGGCTGCTGGACTCGCTGCCCCGCCTCGACGACACCGACGACGCCCCGCTGCGCGCCATTCCGGGCAGCCCGCCGTCGCTGATCGCCCCCGCCCCCGGCTGCTCCTTCGCCCCGCGCTGCGCCCGCACCACCGCCGCCAGTGCCGAGGACCACGCCCGCTGCCTGTCCGAGCGCCCGGTGCTCGGCCCGCTCGCCCCCGGCCACCAGGCCGCCTGCCACCTGCCGCTGGTGCCGCAAGGAGCCCGTTCATGACCGCCCCCACGCCTCCGGCCGCCCGTCCGGCCCGGGCCGAACCGCTGCTCTCCGTCCGGGACCTGGTCAAGACCTTCCCCGGCAAGCGCGGCCGCGCCGGCCGGGCCGGTGCGCCGATCCGCGCGGTGGACGGCGTGAGCTTCGACGTCGGCAAGGGCGAGACGCTCGGCCTGGTCGGCGAGTCCGGCTGCGGCAAGTCCACCACCGGGCGGATGATCGTCCGGCTGCTCGACCCGACCTCGGGCACCGTCACCTTCGACGGCACGGAGATCGGCGGCCTCTCGCAGGCCGAGCTGCGGCCGCACCGCCGGCACCTGCAGATGGTCTTCCAGGACCCGTACTCCTCGCTGAACCCCCGCCAGACGGTGGCCCGGATCATCTCCGAGCCGCTGCTGATCCAGGGGGCGGGCGCGGCCGACGCGCGCAAGCGGGCCGCCGAGCTGATGGAGCTCGTCGGGCTGATCCCCGAGCACATCGACCGCTACCCGCACGAGTTCTCCGGCGGCCAGGCGCAGCGCATCGGCATCGCCCGCTCGCTGGCCACCTCGCCCCGGCTGGTGATCGCCGACGAGCCGGTCTCCGCGCTGGACGTCTCCATCCAGGCCCAGGTGGTCAACCTGATGGAGCGGCTGCAGCAGGAGCTGGGCCTGGCGTACGTGTTCATCGCGCACGACCTCTCGGTGGTCAAGCGGGTCTGCGACCGGGTCGCGGTGATGTACCTCGGCCGGATCGTCGAGATCGGCGCCAAGGAGGAGGTGTACGGCAACCCGGCCCACCCGTACACCCGGGCGCTGCTCTCCGCCGTGCCGCTGCCGGACCCGGCGGCCGAGCGGGCCCGCGAGCGGATCGTGCTGCTCGGCGACCCGCCGAGCCCGGCCAACCCGCCGTCCGGCTGCACCTTCCACCCGCGCTGCCCGAAGGCGCAGGAGCTCTGCCGGACGGAGCGGCCGCTGCTGCGGATCACCGGGCCCGGGGCCCGGGAGGCGGCCTGCCACTTCCCCGAGGCCGCCCAGGACGCGACCTGACCCCGGACCACCGACCGCCGTACCGCTCGCATCCCCCACGTCGGGCGGTACGGCTCCACACCGGGGGCCGCCCCTGCGGCGGCTCCCGCTCCGACCCCCGGTCGGGCGCGGCGGGGAGCCTCTTGAGGGCCGCGCCCGACCGGGTTCCACGTGTTCCGCCCGGGGGCCCCGGACGTCGGTCCGCAGCCGCTTGACGTCAAGTTCGCTGTAAGTTTCAGCGTGTCGGGGTGTGACCGAGACTTCACCCGCAGCAGCCCCGTCCACCCGTACGAAGCCCGGCGTCCGCCGTTCCGGGGCGCGCCCGCCGGAGCCCGCCGGCGGCCGGCGCGAACCGTTCTCGCGCCGGTACGCCGCCGCGGTGTCGATTCTCGCCGGCGGCGTCGCGCTGTACGCGATGAACCTCTACTTCACGGCGGCCCTGCTGCCCTCGATCGTGGCCGACATCGGCGGCGCCCCGTACTACGCCTGGGTCGCCACCGGGTTCCTGATGGCCGCGGTGATCGCCTCGATGCCGGTCAGCCGGCTGCTCGCCCGGCTGGGTGCCTCGCGGGCCTACCTGGCCGGGTTCACGGTGTTCGCCCTCGGCGCCGCCTGCACCGCGGCCGCCACCTCGATGGCGGCGCTGCCGGTCGTGCGGGTCGTCCATGGCCTCGGCGCCGGCCTGGTCGCCGGGCTCGGCTACGCCGTGATCCGCGGCGCGCTGCCGGAGCGGCTCTGGACCCGGGCGGCCGGCCTGGTCTCCGCGATGTGGGGCGTCGGCACCCTGGTCGGACCGGCGCGGCCTTCCCGCACCTGAGCGTGGCCGCGATGCGCAGCGGCCGGGACGAGGCGGAGGGCGGCACCACTTCGGAGAGCACGACGGCCGTCCCGGCCCGCGTTGCGGCGGGGGCCGGGACGGCCAGTTCGGGGGGCGGCCTCAGGAGGCCGGGCCGACGCGGACGGTGGTGATCCGTCCGCCCTGGGTCTCGCGGACCACCTCGATCTTCGTGTTGGTGTCCGGCACCTTCACGCCGAGCTGCGGGGTGGCCGGGTCGCTGTAGACGCCGGTGCGGTCGTTGAAGGCCGGGACGGCCGGCTCGCTGCCGATCCGGACCGGGACACCGCCCTTGTGCAGGGTGAAGGCCGTGGTGGGCTTCAGCGAGAAGACCGCGTCGAAGGTCTGCGCGCGGCCGTTGACCAGCGAGCCGTCGGCGAACCGGATCGGCGCCGGGTGCGCGTCGATCGGCAGGATCAGGCCGCCGCCCGGGTGGTCCTTGGTGTTGTTGTCGCCGTAGCCGGTGTCCCAGAGCCAGACCAGCACGCCCTCCTGGTACGGGTAGTTGTCGACGATGTCCTTCTTGCCGTCGACGCCGGTGTAGCCGAAGTTGTACGGGCCGGTCTTCAGGAAGGCGCCGTAGCCGGCGTACCGGCGGTTCTCCACCAGGTAGGCGCGCGGATGCTGCTTGACCGCGTTGCGGCCGGTGACGACCGTGAAGCCGGTCGCGGTCCAGCCGTTGGCGCCGTCCTCGGCGCCGTCGGTGAACAGCTCGGTGCCGCCGGCGGCGATCCGGACGGCGTCGACCAGGACGCCCCGGCCGTGGGTGTTGCCGTCCGAGGTGACGTGGAAGCGCACCCGGACCTGCTGCCCGGCGTAGCCGTCCAGCGGGATCGACAGCTGCCGGTAGGCGCCCGAAGTGCCGCTCAGGCCGGGCACGTTGGCGGTGGTGTTGCCGATCGGCGCGCCGTCGACGGTGCCGGGGAGCGCCTTCCAGGTCCTGCCCTCGTCGGTGGAGGCCTCGACGGTCAGGAAGTCGTAGTCCTGCTCGATGTCGTACCAGGCGGCGGCGGTCAGCGTGACCGGGCCGGTGACCGTGCGCAGGTCGACCGTGCGGGCCAGGGAGTTGTCCAGGTTGTCGCCGGTGTCGCTCCACCAGTGCCGGCCGCCCTGGTAGGGGTCGGCGAGCTCGGTGGTGGTGGTGCCGTCGGGCAGGTGCACCAGCACGGCCTGGGCCTGGTCGGTGTTGTAGCCGCTGACGCCGAGGGCGTGGCTGGAGCGGGTGGCGGCCTGCGCCTCGTCGTAGTTGAGCCAGCCGAACTGCAGCTTGCTCCAGGCGTCGAGGTCGCCGGGGTAGCCGCCGGTGGTGTTCTTGCCCTTGCCCAGGTACGAACCGGAGGACATCAGCGACCAGAAGTTGACGCTGTTGTCGCCGCCGGTGGTGCTGTAGAGGTCGGGCAGGCCGAGGTTGTGGCCGAACTCGTGGGCGAACAGGCCGACTCCGCTGTTCTCGCCGGCCTGCACGTAGTCGTAGACGTACAGGCCGGTGTCGCCGACCGGTGCGCCGCCGATCCGGTTGCCCTCCGGGCCGGTCGCGCCGGTCGGGTCCGGGAAGGTCCAACTGCGGTGCGCCCACAGCGCGTCGGCGCCCTGGGCGCCGCCGCCCCAGGTCTCGTCGACGCCGGCGTGCACCACGACCACGTTGTCGAGGTAGCCGTCGGGCCGGTCGAACTCGCCGTCCTTGTCGTGGTCGTAGCGGTCGTAGACGTCGTACTGGGCCAGCTCGGCCTTGACGTCGGCGGCCGTGCGGCCCTTGGCGATCTCGCCGTCGTACCAGGCCTTGACGGCGTCCCGGACGAACTCCTGGGCCTGCGTCCAGGCGCCGGAGCCCTGCGGGCCCTTGTTGCTGCCGTACCGCGCCTCGTTGTACGGCACGGTGACCCAGTCGCTGACGGTGCCGTCGAGGTCGTACCGCCCGGAGGACTGGGTGCGGTAGTAGTTGCGCAGCGAGATCGTGCCGGGGGTGTCGTCGAAGAACATCTGCTGGTAGTAGCCGCGGTCGAAGTCGGCGCTCCACAGCGTGTGGTTGTCGCTCTTGCCGGGCTTGGGGATGGTGTCGTGCCGCGGGCCGGGCGTACCGCCGTAGCGGGGCTGGCCGTTGTACAGCGTGGTGTTGTCCACCTCGTCGCCGAACTGGGCGAGGATGACGAAGACCTTGTCCTTGCGCTGCTGCGCGAGCTGGACGTAGTCGTTGCCGATCTTCACCTTGCCGGGCGCCCGCTTGTCGGCGGTCTTGGCCACGGCGCCCTTGTTGAGCTGTTCGAGGGCCTTGGTGCGGAGCGACTGGCGCTCGCGCTCCTGGGGGGCGAGCGGGCCGGGCGGGGCTTCGGCGCCGCCCTCCTCGGCCGCCTGGGCGGCGATGCTCGACACGGTGACGGGGGAGGGGGGAGCGGCCTGGGCGGGGGTGCCGAGGAGGGTGGCCGCTATCGCGCTCGTGGTGAGCGCGGCCGCGAGTGCCGCGGACAGTCTGCGCAACTGACCGGTCCTTTCCGGACGGTGGGTGATGGTGCGGAGGGACGACCGACGGGTCGGGGGGAGCGCAGGTAATATTTCACATGTCATGGTTCACGCGGAAGGGTCGTGCAGCGGGGGCTGTGGCAGGCCGTCACGGGCCCGGCCGGAAGCCGTCCGGCAGGCCTTCCTGCGCCTTCCCGGCCGGCCTTCCGGTCTCCCGGGCAGCCGAAAGGGCGCCGCACGGTCCGTGCGGCGCCCTCGGGTTGGCGGTCGGTCAGCCCGCGGTGTACTCGACCGCGACGCTGACCAGGGCCACGGCGCCGAACACCAGCGCCAGGGTGGAGCGGCCCGCGGCGTTCAGGGCCAGTGCGCCGACCGCGAAGACCGCCAGCTTGAGCGCGATCTCCGCGGCCAGCGGCAGCCGGACGGTCGGCCCGCCCGCGGCCAGGAACAGCCCCCAGGTGGTGGCCGCCGCGGCCGGCGCGCCGATGCCGAGCAGCACCCGGGTGAGCGGCCCGGAACCGGCCTTGAAGCCCCAGTAGCAGAGCGCGGCCAGCAACCCCAGCTCCAGGGCGAAGGCGACCCCGCCGTTCACGGCGGTCAGCGGTGTCCAGTGGCGCCGGGCGACCGGTCCCGGTCTGGCGATCTTCATCCTCGCGTCCTCCCCGTCGGGTCGCCGCCCGGGCGGGCGGCGATCACGGCGGGAGTGTCGCAGCAGGCGGCCGCGAACTCAACGGTTCAGCCCAGGGCGCCCCGGAGGAAGGCGAGTTCGGCCGTGGCGACCTGCTCCTGGACGCCCCCCGGCGTCATGTGGGTGACGCCGGGCAGTGGCAGGACGCTGTGCGGCCGGCCGGCCCGGGTGAGCGCCTGGGAGAGCAGCAGGGTGTGCGAGGGGTGCACGTTGTCGTCGGCCAGGCCGTGGACCAGCAGCAGCGGGCGGGTCAGTCCGGGCGCGTCGTCCACCAGGCAGTCCGCCGCGTAGCCCTCCGGGTTCTCCTGGGGCAGGCCGAGGTAGCGCTCGGTGTACGCGGTGTCGTAGTGGCGGAAGTCGGTGGGCGGCGCGCCGGCGCAGGCGGCGTGGAAGACGTCCGGGCGGCGCAGCACGGCCAGGGCGGCGAAGTAGCCGCCGTACGACCAGCCGCGGACGCCGACCCGGCCGAGGTCGAGGTCGGGGTGGGCCGCGGCGAGCGCGTGCAGCGCGGCCACCTGGTCGTCCAGCGCGACCTGGGAGAACCGCCGGAAGATCGCCCGGGTGAACTCGGGGGAGACGAACGGGGTGCCCCGGTTGTCGGTGGTGACCACGGCGAAGCCCTGGTCGGCCCACCACTGGCGGAGCTGCCAGCGGCGCGGCTCGGCGGCGACCGCCTGGTAGCCGGGCCCGCCGTAGACGTCCAGCAGCACCGGCAGGCGCCGGCCGGCCACGTGGTCGCGCGGGTACACCACGGCGGTGGGCAGGGCGAGTTCGGTGACCCGGGCGAACTGCGGCCGGACCGTGAACGGCAGTTGGGCCGCGAGGTCGGTCAACTCGGCCTCGCCGTGCGGGCCGGTGATCCGGCGGCGGACGCCGTCGGGGCCGGCGGAGGTGAGCAGCAGCGTCCCGCCGGCGGCGAGCGCGCTGTGGAAGCCGGGCCCGGGGCTCAGCCGCTCGGGCGGGCCGCCGTCCGGGTCGACCAGGTGGACGTGCTGGTCGACCGGGTCGCCCTCGCCGGTCTCGCAGAGCAGCCGGCCGTCCAGCCGCCCCACGACCCGGCGGATCTGCAGGCCGGCGGTGTCCAGCGGCTTCCCGTCGAGGGCCAGGCCGCGCGCGTCCGGGGTGTCGTGGACGGTGAGCAGCCGGCCGTCCGCCAGCCGGGCGGGCGTGCCGGGCAGGTCGTCCACCCAGAAGTCGTCGGTGGTGCGGGAGAGTTCGGCGGTCGCGCCGGTGGCCGGGTCGGCCGAGAGCAGCAGGATGCGCTGCTGCAGCCGGTCGGCGACGGTGAGCAGCAGCTCGTCCGGGCCGGACCACTCGGCGGCGCAGACGTAGGGGAACTCGGCTTCGTCCCAGCGCAGTCGGACCTTGCCGCCGTCCAGGCCGAGCACCCAGAGCTGGACGTCGGCGTTGGGCCCGCCGGCCAGCGGGTAGGCGAAGGACTCGGGCTCCTCGCCGGGGCGGGCGGGGTCGGCGAAGTGCCGCAGGGGCAGTGCGGATTCGTCCACCCGGGCGGCCAGCAGTGCGCCGCCGTCCGGCCGCCACCAGTGCCCGCGGGAGCGGCCCAGCTCCTCGGCGGCGGCGAACTCGGCCACGCCCCAGCGGGCGCCGTCGGCGGGGCTGAGCGGCGTCCGGTCGGGAGTGACGTACAGGGCGTCGTCGGCGACGTAGGCGACCCGGTCGCCGGCCGGGGCCGGGCGGGGGTCGAAGGCGGGCCCGGCGACGGGGAGTTCGGTGCAGCTGCCGGTGGCGGTGTCGGCGCGGAAGAGCCGGCCGTCGAGGGCGAACACGGCGACCGCGAGGTCGCCGGTGGCCGCGAAGGAGCCGATGCCGGCGGCGGTGAGCCGGATCCGCTCGCGCAGCCGGCGCTCGACGGCGGGCAGCGCCGCCGGGTCGCCGGTGCGGCCGGGGGCGAGCGCCGCCGGGTCGGCGACCAGACGCTCCTCGCCGGTGGCCGTGTCGACCAGGAGGAGGCGGTCGACCGGGTCCTCCGCGCCGGTGGAGCGGAGCAGCAGCAGCCGGGTACCGTCCTCGCCGAGGGTGATCGCGCGCGGGGCTCCGAAGCCGAAGCGGCCCGTACGGGCGCTGAGGGACAGGAAGGGGTCGGTGATGGTCACGGCCCGATGTTCCCGGTGAGACCATGACCGGACCAGTAGTGGGACATGTGAAATGTCACACATCACCTTGAGGATTGACCCCCGGAGGCAGCAGTGACCGAAGCCGCGTACCCCGCCGTCGAACCGGCGGTGAGCACCACCGTCGAACTGCCCGCGCGCCCCGCCGTCGAATCGTCGGCGGACATCACCGTCGAACCGCCGGCGCCGCTGCCCGGGACGGAGGAACTGTTCACGCTGGACCGGGAGTCGGTCCACCTCAACCACGGCTCCTACGGCGCAGTGCCGCTGCCCGTCCAGCGGGTCCAGGAGCGGCTCCGGGCCGAGCAGGAGCGCGACCCGGACGGCTTCTTCGCCGACCTGCCGGCCCGGGTCGGCGCCGCCCGGACGGCGCTCGCGGCCGAGCTGGGCACCGACCCGGCCCTGCTCGCCCTGGTCGCCAACGTCACCGAGGCGGTCGCGGTCGCCCTGGACAGCGTCCCGCTCGCCCCCGGTGACCGGATCCTGGTGACCGACCACGGCTACGGCGCAGTCACCGAGGCCGTGCGCCGCCGCGCCGCGGAGGCCGGCGCCGAGGTGGACACCGTCCGCCTGCCGCTCGACCTGCCGGACGAGGACGCCGTCGCCGCGGCCGTCCTGGCCGCGGTCGGCGGCCGCACGGTGCTCGCCGTGCTCGACCAGATCACCTCGCCCACCGCCCGCCGGATCGCCGGCCCGGCCTTGCTCGCGGCGTTGCGCGAGCGGGGCGTGACCACCGTGGTGGACGGAGCCCATGCCCCGGGCATGCTGGCCGGTCCGGTCGAGCCGGCCGCCGACTTCTGGTTCGGCAATCTGCACAAGTGGGCCTTCGCCCCGCGCGCCACCGGTGTGCTCGCCGTCCGCCCGGAGTGGGCCGCGCGGGTCCGCCCGCTGGCGCTCTCCTGGGAGCACCACCGCGGCTACCCGGCCTGCGTCGAGTGGCGCGGCACCTGCGACTACACGCCGTGGCTGGCGGCCCCGGCGGGCTTCGAGGTGCTGCGGTCGTTCGGCGCCGACCGGGTGCGGCAGCACAACGAGCGGCTCGCCGGCCACGGGCAGGCGCTGCTCGCCGAGCGGCTCGGCCTGGAGCCGCTGCCGGCGACGCCGGGCGTCTCGATGCGCGCCCTGCGGCTGCCCCGGGGGTGGGGCGAGGAGGAGGCGGCGGCCCCGGCCCTGATGGCGGAGCTGTGGCGCCGGCACGCCGTCCGGACGGTGGTGCGGCCCTGGCCCGGGGGTGGGGTGCTGCGGGTCAGCGCGCAGCTCTACAACCGGCCGCGGGACTACGAGCGGCTTGCGGCGGGGCTCGCGGAGCTGCTCAAGGAGCGCTGACGGCGCGCCGCACGCTCCGCCGACCGGGCGGGCCGGGTGCGTGTCGCCGCGGTGGTGGCGGGCCGGGTGCCCCAGAGTGGTCCCGCCGCCGCCGCGGCGTCCGTCGGCGCGAGGCGGTCCGTCGTGGCGCCGCACGTCCCTCGTGGCGGGCACGTCCACAGCCGTACCTCGCTCGTCGCGCACCTCGTTCCGTTGCAGCACCCTGTCCGTCGCAGCGCCCTGTCCGCCGCAGCACCCCACGGAGGCCCCGTGCGTTCCCTTCCCGCCCGGCGGTGGTGCGTGCCGCTGGCCGCGCTCCTCACCGTG
Source organism: Kitasatospora sp. NPDC090091 (assembly GCF_044747365.1). Taxonomy (NCBI): domain Bacteria; kingdom Bacillati; phylum Actinomycetota; class Actinomycetes; order Kitasatosporales; family Streptomycetaceae; genus Kitasatospora; species Kitasatospora sp. NPDC090091. The sequence continues at coordinate 568,674 of NZ_JBIVDY010000001.1, read as the reverse complement.
CTGTTCGTCGCCGGCCCCGTGTCGGGCCGCCCGAACGCCGGGGCGCGGGCCGGCACGGAGCTCGCCGCCGACCTGGACCGGCTGCTCACCGACCGGCGGTTGGCCGGCGCCCAGGTGTCGGTGGAGGTCACCGACGCCGCCACCGGCGAGGTGGTCTACCAGCACGCGAGCGATGCGCTGCTGCTGCCGGCTTCCACCCTCAAGACCGTGACGGCCGCCGCCGCCCTCGAACTGCTCGGCCCGGACCACCGCTTCGCCACCGAGGTGCTGGCCGACGGCCGCCGCCGCGGCGGCGTCCTGGACGGCGACCTGGTGCTGCGCGGCGGCGGGGACCCGAGCCTGCTGCCGGCCGACCTCGACGAGCTGGCCGGCCAGGTCGCCGCGGCCGGCGTCACCGAGGTCAACGGTGCCGTCCGGGCCGACGCCAGCCGCTGGGACGACGTCCGGCTCGGCCCGAACTGGGCCTGGGACGACCAGCCGTACTACTACAGCCCGCAGATCTCGGCGCTGACCCTCACCACCGACACCGACTACGACCCCGGCACCGTCCGGCTGACCGTCACACCGGCCGCCGAGCCGGGCCGCCCGGCGGCCGTCCGGCTCACGCCCGCCGACGCCCCGGTCCGGCTGACCGGCCGGATCGACACCGGGCCGGGCGGCGGTGCACCGGCCCTGGACGTCACCCGCCGGCTCGGCGGCAACGAGATCGTGCTGGCCGGCAGTCTCCCGGCGGGCGCCGCTGCCACCGACGAGTGGGTCACCGTCGACGACCCGGCCGCGGTGGCCGCCGCGGTGTTCGCGGCAGCCCTGCAGCGGCACGGTGTGACGGTGGCCCGGGGCGTGGCGGCCGGCCCGGCCGCGGCGGGCGCCGCCACCCTGGCCCGGCACGAGTCGGCGCCGGTCGGCGAGCTGCTGGTGCCCTTCCTCAAACTGAGCAACAACGGCATCGCCGAGCACCTGGTGAAGGAGATCGGCCTCGTCCGGGTCGGCTCCGGCAGCTGGTCCGCCGGTCTCGCCGAGGTCGTCGCGTTCCTCTCGCGGAGCGGCCTGGACGTGACCGCCGCCCGGCAGAGCGACGGCTCGGGGCTGTCCCGGCACAACCTGATGACCGCCCGGCGGTACGCGGCCCTGCTGGGATTCGCCCGCGGCCGCCCGTGGTTCCGGACCTGGTACGACGCCCTGCCGGTGGCGGGCGACCCGCGCCGGATGGTGGGCGGGACGCTCACCCGTCGCATGGTCGGCACCGCCGCCGAGGGCCGGGTGCACGCGAAGACCGGCTCGATGACCGGGGTCGACGCCCTGACCGGGTACGTCGAGGGCGACGGGCGGACCCTCGCCTTCACCGTGCTGTTCAACAACTTCGCCGGTGACAGCCCGCGCCCGGTGATCGACGCGCTCGTCGTCCGGCTGGCCGGCGGCCCCGCGGCGGCTCCGCCGCCCCCGCCGCCCTCGTCGCCCCTGCCGCCCTCCCGCCCGGCCGTCCGGACGGCCGGGAAGGCGGCCCTGGACTGGACCTGATCGGCGACCGACCCGATCGGCGACCGGCCGGGTCGGAGACCGACCGGATCGGAGACCGGGCCCGATCGGCCCGCCCGCCGGTACCCGGCGAGTACCGGGGCCACCGCCGGGGTCGGCGGCGTGACGGCTGCTGTGTGACGGCGGCCGTCACGGCTGGTCGGCGCCGGCGCGCAGCTCGGCGAGCAGGGTGTTCCGGTCGTCGATCAGCTCGGTGAGGATCCGCCGGGCGGCCCGGAGCAGGTCGGCGACCTCGCCGCCGGCGAGTGCGTACACCACCGTGCTGCCCTCCCGGGTGGCGGTGACGATGCCGGACCGGCGCAGGACGGCGAGCTGCTGGGAGAGACTGGACGGCTCGATCTCCAGCTCGGCCAGCAGCTCGCGGACCGGCGTCGGTCCGGCCTGTAACAGCTCCAGCACGCGGATTCGGATCGGGTGGCCGAGCATCCGGAAGAACTCGGCCTTGGCCTGGTACAGCGCGACCCCCACGGCGCCGCTCCCTTCCCTGGTGCCCGGTCCGTTCAGATCTCCAGCGAGACCTCGATCCGCTTCAGCTGGTGCCGGGCCATCGCCAGGTTGGAGCGGGTGCGGTTGAGCGCGAGGAAGAGGAAGAGCCCGCGGCCGTTCGGCATGGTGAGCGGCCGGAGCAGGTGGTACTGGCTGGTCAGGCTGACCAGGATGTCCTCGATGTCGTTGTCGTGGAGGTTGAGCAGCTCCATCGCCCGCATCTTGGCCCGGACCACGTCCGTGTTGCCGGCCGCGGCGACGTTGAGGTCCAGCTCCCCGCCGTCGCCGAGCGAGCCGAGCGCCATGCCGCTGCCGTAGTCGACCAGCGCGACGCCGATCGCGCCGTCGATCGCCATGGCCTCCTTGAGCGCGGTCTCCAGGTTCGCCATCGTCTTCTCCTCCTGTCGTGGCTGCCGCAGGCACGCGGGCTGCCGTGAGTGGTGGCTTCGACACCGAATGTAGGGAGGAGGTACGGCGATCCACCAAGCTTGACCGGAGTTGATCAAATCTGGCCGTTTCGCGACTGGTTGAAGATATTTGCAACTATGGATATGAGAGAGAACCGATCCGTTGGCGCGGAAAACGGTGCTATCGATGTCGGTCCTCCCGGGTAACCTCTCGCTGAGATGCGAGATCACACCAACCACACCCGGACGGCGATGAACACCCCTCTGCCCGAGCACCCCGAGGAGCGGGAGCTCAACCCCGCCGAGGCGTACGCGGCTTTCCGCCGCCGGGCCAAGGAGCAGGCCACCGCCCTCTACGGCTTCCAGCAGCTCTACGACTTCCCGCTGGACGAGTTCCAGATCGAGGCCTGCCAGGCGCTGGAGGCGGGCGAGGGCGTGCTGGTCGCCGCCCCGACCGGCTCCGGCAAGACGATCGTCGGCGAGTTCGCCGTCCACCTGGCCCTCCAGTCCGGGCGGAAGTGCTTCTACACCACGCCGATCAAGGCGCTCTCCAACCAGAAGTACGGCGACCTGGTCAAGCGCTACGGCGCCGCCAAGGTCGGCCTGCTGACCGGCGACAACACGGTCAACGGCGACGCGCCCGTGGTGGTGATGACCACCGAGGTGCTGCGCAACATGCTCTACGCGGGCTCCAGCACCCTGAACGGCCTCGGCTACGTGGTCATGGACGAGGTGCACTACCTCGCCGACCGCTTCCGCGGCGCCGTCTGGGAGGAGGTCATCATCCACCTCCCCGAGTCCGTCACCCTGGTGTCGCTCTCCGCCACCGTCTCCAACGCCGAGGAGTTCGGCGACTGGCTGGACACCGTGCGCGGCGGCACCAAGGTGATCGTCTCCGAGCACCGGCCGGTGCCGCTCTGGCAGCACGTGATGGCCGGCAACCGGATGTACGACCTGTTCGCCAACCCCGACCGCGACGGCCGCCCCAAGGACGCCCCGCGCAACCCGGCCAAGCTGGTCAACCCCGAGCTGGTCCGGCTGGCCCGCTCCGAGCTGGACCGCAACCCGCGCGACAGGTTCGGCCGCGGCCGCGGCCGCTCCATGCCCAACGGCCGCCCCGGCCGGGTCTGGACGCCGGGCCGGGTCGACGTCATCGACCGCCTGGACGCCGAGGGCCTGCTGCCCGCGATCACCTTCATCTTCAGCCGGGCCGGCTGCGAGGCCGCCGTCCAGCAGTGCCTCTCCTCCGGCCTGCGGCTCAACAAGGAGGAGGACCGCGCCAAGGTCCGCGCGATCGTCGAGGAGCGCTGCGCCGACATCCCCGACGAGGACCTGCACGTCCTCGGCTACTTCGAGTGGCTGGACGGGCTGGAGCGCGGCATCGCCGCGCACCACGCCGGCATGCTGCCGCGGTTCAAGGAGGTCGTCGAGGAGCTCTTCGTGAAGGGGCTGGTCAAGGCCGTCTTCGCGACCGAGACCCTCGCCCTCGGCATCAACATGCCCGCCCGCTCGGTGGTCATGGAGAAGCTGGTCAAGTGGAACGGCGAGACCCACGCCGACATCACCCCCGGCGAGTACACCCAGCTCACCGGCCGGGCCGGGCGGCGCGGCATCGACGTCGAGGGCCACGCCGTGGTGCTCTGGCAGCGCGGCCTCGACCCGGAGGCGCTGGCCGGCCTGGCCGGCACCCGCACCTACCCGCTGCGGTCCTCGTTCCGGCCCTCGTACAACATGGCCGTCAACCTGGTCTCGCAGTTCGGCCGGCACCGCTCCCGCGAGCTGCTGGAGACGTCCTTCGCGCAGTTCCAGGCCGACCGCTCGGTGGTCGGCATCTCCCGCCAGGTCCAGCGCAATGAGGAGGGGCTGGAGGGCTACCGCGCGTCGATGACCTGCCACCTTGGCGACTTCGACGAGTACATGGAGCTGCGGCGCCGGCTCAAGGACCGCGAGAACGAGCTCGCCCGCGAGGGCAGCAGCCAGCGCCGGGCCGCCGCCGTCGAGTCCATCGAGCAGCTCAAGCCGGGCGACGTCATCCACGTCCCCACCGGCAAGTTCGCCGGCCTCGCCCTCGTCCTCGACCCGGGCCTGCCGCCGGTCAGCCGCAACGGCCGGGCCGGCACCCGCCACCCGGACTACCAGGACGGGCCGCGTCCGGTGGTGCTCACCGCCGAGCGGCAGGTCAAGCGGCTCGCCATGATCGACTTCCCGCACCCGGTCGCCGCCATCGAGCGGGTGCGCATCCCGAAGTCCTTCAACCCGCGCAGCCCGCAGTCCCGGCGCGACCTCGCCTCGGCCCTGCGCACCAAGGCCGGACACCTGGAGCCCGAGCGGTTCCGGCGCGGCCGCGCGGCCGCCGCCGACGACCCGGAGATCACCCGGCTCCGCGCCGAGCTGCGCCAGCACCCGTGCCACGGCTGCGACGAGCGCGAGGACCACGCCCGCTGGGCCGAGCGCTACCACCGGCTGCACCGCGACACCGAGCTGCTGGAACGCCGGATGCGCTCCCGCACCCACACCATCGCCCGCACCTTCGACCGCGTCTGCGCCCTGCTCACCGACCTCGGCTACCTGCGCGGTGACACTGTCACCGACGACGGCAAGCGCCTCGGCCGCCTCTACGGTGAGCTCGACCTGCTCGCCTCGGAGTGCATCCGCGAGGGCGTCTGGAACGGCCTGGCCGCGGCCGAACTGGCCGCCTGCGCCTCGGCGCTGGTCTACGAGGCCCGGCAGTCCGACGACGCGGCCGCCCCCCGGGTGCCCGAGGGCAAGGCCAAGGAGGCGCTCGGCCAGATGGTCCGGATCTGGGGCCACCTCGACGCCCTGGAGGAGCAGCACCGGATCAACACCGCCGAGGGCGTCGGCCAGCGCGAGCCCGACCTCGGCTTCGCCTGGGTCGCCTACCGCTGGGCCCTCGGCCACAGCCTGGACCAGGTGCTGCGCGACGCCGACATGCCGGCCGGCGACTTCGTCCGCTGGACCAAGCAGCTGATCGACGTCCTCGGCCAGATCCAGGACGCGGCCGGCGAGGACGCCGAACTGCGCAAGACCGCCCGCAAGGCGATCGACGGCATGCGCCGCGGCATCATCGCCTACTCCTCCGTGGGCTGATCCCGCCAACGCCGAAGGGCCCGTCCTCCGCGAGGACGGGCCCTTCGGCGTTGGCGGGATCAGTCCCGTGGGGCTACGCGAGGGGAATGCCGTGTTCGAGGTAGGCGGTCTCGGTACGGGCCCGAGCGGCACAAGCAGCGTGGACTCGGCGGGCGAGGCGTGGGACGAGCAGCGCGTCGAGCCGGTCGCGGGGGTGGAAGGCGTGCTCGCTGATCTCGATCTGGTCGGCAGCGATCCGGTCGAGTTGGGCAGACCCGAGGAGTCCTCCGTCGAAGACGAAGAGGACTTTGTCCCCCTCGGTGGGGTGGGGTGCCCAGTCGGCCACCAGCAGGCGGCCGATCGGCGGCGTGATGCCGAGTTCTTCCTCCACCTCCCGGGCTGCTCCCTCGCTCGGGGTCTCGCCCGCATGCAGGTATCCGCCCGGAATCTCCCAGCCGGGCTTGTAGGTCGGCTTCACGAGGAGCACCCGGTCGTCCTCGTCGAAGAACAGCACACCGGCGGCGCTCCGCGGCCGAGCCACGACCTCGTCGAACTGGGAGTCGTTCATGCGACGACTGTAGTCGCCCGTCGCCGTCACCCAACGATCGCGAGTCGGCGCGCGACCCCCGCAAGGAGGTGGCCCGGCCGGCCGCGTTGTTGGCGGACCCAGCCGGTCACCAATTGCCTGGGGATGAAGTGGGAGCGGACCTGCTCCGGGGCCAGCTCCTCAGCATCCAGCACGAGCGCAAGCGCCTCATCCATGCGGTTCTGCGCGTTGTGAGCTCGGGCCAGATCGAGCGAGTGCCGAACGCGGCGCTCGAGCGGCAAAGCCGAGGCGTCCACTCGCGGGCCGTGGTCGGACGCGAGCTGGATATCGCCCAGCTCGATGGCGGCTGAGATTCGGTGGATGGCCACATTGGTGGGGCCGAAGGCCGTCCACATGTGGTTGGCGTCTTGGCCCAAGCGCTGCGCGACCCGGTCCGCTCGGGCAAGGAACTCGCGCGCTGTGCTCCGATCCTCCGCCCTCGCTGCGGCCGTCGAGCCGACGAGGAACAGGGTGCCGTAGACCGACAGATGGGCAGGGTCACCGCCAGCAGCCCAAGCACCTCCAGCACACCGCCGCCAACGTCGCCCAGCGCCTGATCCTCTCCCGAACCCGCGACCACGGCATCGACCTGTCGCCCCTCGGCCTCGATGGCCTCGTTCTCGACCCGCGTGCCGGTCTCCACGCCACCGTCCTTGCCGCAGCCCGAAGGCACCAGGCAGAGGTAGCCGTCATGACCATCACCCAGAACGCCGCCAGCCACATCGCCGCCCACGGCCAGCATTTCCGCGAACACGGCGGCACGCGGCTTCAGTACGCCCTGCACGGCCACCTCCCGTACGACCACACGGCAAGCCTGCAACCGCTTCACGAGGCGTACCGAGCCACCCAGGCGACCGTGGACGGATTCGAGCAGTGGTTCCTCCCACTGCTCGCCCTCAAGACCAAGACTGCGACTCGGCCGGACCAGCTCCCGGCGCTTCTCAAGCACTACATGCGGGCACACCTGACCAGGCCCGGTGCGGCCGACGAAGCCGTCCTCGAAGCCGTACGGCACTCGGTCTCCGTTGGTGACCCGGAATGGGTCACCAACAAGCAGGCGCTGGCCAATGTGATCGCCGCCCGAGTCCGGAGCGCGGTGACCCCGCCTGGGCTCAGGTGGTGGTGAGGGTGTGGAGGAGGCGGTCGAGGGAGGTGCCGAGGCCCCAGCGGGTGGAGAGGTCTTCCAGGAGCATCGGGTCGGCGGGCTCGTCGGGGAGGGTGGGGTCGAAGGCCGGCAGGGGCACGTCGTCGGCGACCCGGACGACCTTCGGGGCCACGTCCAGGTAGGCGGCGCCCTCGACGATGTTGCGGCGGCGGGCCGGGGTGAGCCTCGAACCGATGTCGAGCGCGGCGGCGCGGATGCCGGGCAGGTCGCCGTACTCGTTGATCAGCTGGGCGGCCGTCTTCTCGCCGATGCCCTTCACGCCCGGGAGGCCGTCGCTCGGGTCACCTCGCAGGGCGGCCATGTCGGCGTACTGGGAGCCGCGCACGCCGTACTTCTCCAGCAGCAGTGCGTCGTCGGTGACCTGCAGGTTGCCCATGCCCTTGACCGGGTAGAGCACGGTGACCGCCCGGGCGTCGTCCACCAGCTGGAAGAGGTCGCGGTCCCCGGTGACGATCTGCACCGGGCCGGTCGCCCGGGCGGTGAGGGTGCCGATGACGTCGTCGGCCTCGTAGCCGGGGGAGCCGATCCGGGCGATGCCGAGCGCGTCGAGCACCTGCTCGATCACCGGCACCTGCGGGGCCAGCGTGTCCGGCACCTCCTCCTCGCCGTCGACGGCCGCCTCGGCGACCCGGTGCGTCTTGTAGGTGGGGATGAGGTCGACCCGCCACTGCGGGCGCCAGTCGGCGTCCATGCAGGCGACCAGCTGGTCGGGCCGGTGGTCGTGGACCAGCCGGGCGATGAAGTCGAGCAGGCCCCGGACGGCGTTGACCGGCTCACCCTGCGGGGAGCGCAGGGTGTCCGGCACGCCGAAGTAGGCCCGGAAGTAGAGGCTGGCGGAGTCGAGCAGCATCAGTCGCGGTGCGGTCACCCTCCGATCATGCCGTACCGGACGGACACCTCGCCGGTTGCTCGTGCGGGTCGGTGCTCGTGGAGGTCGGTGCTCGTCCGGTCCGCCGGGTCCGTGCGGTCGGTGTCGGGCGGTCAGTGCTCGTGCGGGCCGGCGCGGTGGACGGGGCCGTGGGAGTCGGCGCAGTGGTCGGGGCCCTTGCCGGCCGGGGCGGCGAACTCCGGGGCGGTGATCTGCAGCAGGGTGCCCGCCGCGTCCTCGCCGACGTGGTCGACCTGCAGGGTGCTGTGGGTGATCCCGTACTGGCCGGCCAGCTTGCGCTGCAGCTCGCGGCGGACGGCGTGGCAGTCGCCGCCCGGGGTCACCAGGATGTGCGCGGAGAGCGCGGGCTGGTTCGAGGTGATCTCCCAGATGTGCAGGTCGTGGATCTCCTCCACCAGCGGCTGGGCGACCAGTCGGTCCGCCACCTCGTCCGGGTCGATGCCGGCCGGCGCCGCCTCCAGGAAGATCCGCCCCGAGTCGCGGACCAGGCCGATGCCGGCCCGCAGCATCAGCACCACCACGATCAGCGAGGCGATCGCATCGGCCTGGGCGAAGCCGGTGAGCAGGATGATCAGGCCGGCCACGGCGGTGGCGATGAACGCGTAGAGGTCGGTCACGACGTGCTGGAACGCGCCCTCGACGTTCAGCGAGCTGCGGTTGGCCTTGGACATGCACCACGCCGCGGCCAGATTGACCACGATCCCGACCAGCGCGGTGACCAGCACCAGCGAACCGGTCACGTCCGGCGGCTCGATCAGCCGGGTGACCGCCTCGTAGGCGAGCCAGGCCGAGAGCACCAGTAGCGTCACCCCGTTGGCCTGGGCGGAGAGGATCTCGGCGCGCTTGAGGCCGTAGGTGTAGCCGCCGCGGGCCGGGCGGGCCGCGAGCCGCATGGCGACCAGCGCCAGCACGATCGAAGCGGCGTCGGTGAGCATGTGCGCGGCGTCGGAGATCAGGGCCAGCGACTGGGCGGCGAAGCCGACCACGACCTCGCCGGCCATGAACACCACGATGAGCGCGAGCGCGCTCAGCAGCCACCGGCGGTCGGCGTCGGCGGCGACGCCGTGGCTGTGCCCGCCGTGCCCGCCATGGCCGCCGTGGCCGTGGCTGTGCCCGCCGTGGCCGTCGCGGCCGCTGCGCCCGTGCTGCTGGTCATGCGCATGATCATCGTGCGAGTGCTCGTGCCCGGCCATCGAAGTCCTCTCCTGGACGCGCGGGGGTCTGGACATGCGGGGATCGCGGAAGGGGCGCAACTGCCCTGCACCCGAAGTGAACCTCAGATCGGACGAAGATCCAAAGGCTGCATTGGAGACCGTTGTCATTGCCGTCGCGACACCCGGCTCCGGTATCGTCGCGCCGCCGTCGAACAGGGGAGCAGCCGTGCTGGAGCAGCGGGTCGGACTGGGGGAGATCGCCCGGGAGTGGGGCCGGATCGGGCTGCTCGGCTTCGGCGGCCCGCCCGCGCACATCCTGCTGCTGCGCCGGCTCTGCGTGGAGCGGCGCAAGTGGATGGAGCCCGGCGAGTTCGAGGACGGCATCGCGGCGACCAACCTGCTGCCCGGCCCTGCCTCCACCCAGCTGGCGATCTTCACCGCCTGGCGGCTGCGCGGCACCGCCGGCGCGCTGGTCGGCGGAGCCTGCTTCATCTCGCCCGGACTGGTGCTGATCCTCGCCCTCTCAGTGCTCTTCCTGGCCGGCGACCCGCCGCTCTGGGTGCTGGGCGCGGCGGCGGGCGCGGGCGCGGCCGTCCCGGCGGTCGCGGTGCAGGCCGCGACCTCACTGGTCCCCGGCAGCTTCGCCCGGGTGGGGCGCGAGCGCGCCGCCCGGGCCCGCTGGGTCGGGTACGCGCTGGCCGGCGCGGTCGCCGCGATCCTCACCGGGCCGTGGCTGGTGCTGGTCCTGGTCGCGGCCGGGCTGGCCGAGGTCGCCGTCCGGGCCCGCGGCCGGCGGGTCGCGCTGCCGGCGGCGGTCGCGCTGCCCGCCCTGCCCGTCCTCGGCGGGCTGGGTGCGGTGGCCTGGGTGGCGTTCAAGGTGGGGGCGCTCTCGTACGGGGGCGGCTTCGTGATCATCCCGTTGATGCAGGACGACGCGGTGCACCGCTACCACTGGATGACGGACGGACAGTTCCTCAACGCCGTCGCCCTCGGCCAGGTCACCCCCGGCCCGGTGGTGCACACCGTCGCCGCAGTCGGCTACGCGGCGGCCGGGCTCGGTGGCGGACTGCTGGCGGCCGCGGTCGCCTTCGCGCCGTCCTTCCTGTTCGTCGTCCTCGGCGCCCGCCACTTCGACCGGCTCCGGGCGGACCGGCGGGTGCAGGACTTCCTCACCGGCGCCGGCCCGGCGGTGGTCGGCGCCATCGCCGGCTCGGCCGTACCGCTGGCCGCCTCGCTGGGGGAGGGCTGGCAGTGGGGCGTGCTGGCCGCCGCCCTGCTCTGGCTGGTCGCGGCCCGCCGGGGCGTCGTGCTCACCCTGCTCGCGGCCGGCGCGGCCGGCGTGATCGCCGCGGCGGCCGGGCTGCCGGTGTCCTGAGACCGGCCGCGACGAGGCCCCGTCCGGCCCGGGCGGCAGAGGGGGCGCCCCGGCCCGCCGGCGGAGGGGCCGCCCCGGTGGCCGCCCCGGTGGACGGCCCGCGGGCCCGGCCCGCGGGCCGGTGCCCCGGATCAGCCCAGGGCCGACTCGACCGCCTCCAGCGGGACGGTGCGGGCCGCCGTCGCCGCGCGGACCAGGGCCTGCATGACCCGCAGGTCGTCGCCCTGCTCCGGGTGCCACTGCACCCCGAGGGTGAAACCGGGCCCCTCCACCGCCTCGACCGTGCCGTCCGGCGCGTGCGCGCTCACCCGCAGGCCCGCGCCGAGCCGGTCCACCGCCTGGTGGTGGAAGGTCGGCACCGTCAGCTCGCTCTCCGGCAGCAGCCCGCCGAGCAGCGTCCCGGGCACCGGCCGCACCAGGTGCCGGCCGTACGTGCCGGGGGTGCCGGCGTGCATGTCCGGGTCGACCACGTCCGGCAGGTGCTGGATGAGCGTGCCGCCGCAGACCACGTTCAGCACCTGCATGCCGCGGCAGATCCCCAGCAGCGGGATGCCGGCCGCCAGCGCCGCCCGGATCAGCGCCGACTCCCAGTGGTCCCGCTCCGGGCAGCTCGCCTCGGTCAGCGGGTGCGGCGGCTGGCCGTAGTACGCCGGGTCGATGTCCGGCCCGCCTGCGATGACCAGTGCGTCCAGCCGGGCCAGCACCTCGGGGGCGCGCTCGGGGGCATCCGGCGGCAGCAGTACCGCGATCCCGCCCGAGTCCCGCACGTAGGCGGTGTACCGCTCGGGCACCAGTGCCACCGGGCGGGCCCGCCAGTCGCTCCAACTCGCGTCCACCTGGTAGGTGCTGACGCCGATGAAAGGCCTGCGATCCATGGCGGGCATTCTCCTCCCGTCCCACCTGATACCCCGTCAATCACGCCTCTCGGCGCGCCACACCCGCCCGCCCTCTTCCGCGCTGTCGGTGGCAGGCCGTACGGTTCGCTGTGACCGCTTGATCTCGCTGCGTGATCGAGGAGGAGGTTCCGCCATGCCCGACGCCACGCCGCCCGGTGCCACGCCGCCCGGTGCCACGCCGCCCGGTGTCGCCGCCGCGCCCGACGACACCGCGTCCGACGACACCGCGGGCGCGCCCCGGCGCGCACCGCTCACCCTGGACGAGCTCCGCACCCTGGTCGACGCCGGCGAGATCCACACCGTCGCACTGGCCTTCACGGACATGCAGGGGCGGCTCCAGGGCAAGCGGTTCGCCGCCCGGTTCTTCCTCGACGAGGTGGCCGAGCACGGCGCCGAGGCCTGCGACTACCTGCTCGCCGTCGATGTCGACCTCAACACCGTGGACGGCTACGCCCTCTCCTCCTGGCAGACCGGGTACGGCGACTTCGCCATGCGCCCCGACCTCGCCACCCTCCGGCTCACCCCCTGGCAGCCCGGTACCGCCCAGGTCACCGCCGATCTGACCCGGCACGGCGGCCACCCGGTGGACGCCGCGCCGCGGCAGCTGCTGCGCCGCCAGATCGAGCGCCTCGCCGAGTACGGCTTCGCCGCCGACATCGGCACCGAGCTGGAGTTCCTGGTCTTCCGCGACACCTACGAGCAGGCCTGGTCGGGCGGCTACCGCGGGCTCACCCCGGCCAACCAGTACAACGTCGACTACTCCATGCTCGGCACCGCCCGGGTCGAGCCGCTGCTCTCCCGGATCCGTCTGGAGATGGCCGGCGCCGGCCTGGTCGTGGAGTCGGCCAAGGGCGAGTGCAACCTCGGCCAGCACGAGATCGCCTTCCGCTACTCCGACGCGCTCACCACCTGTGACCAGCACAGCGTCTACAAGACCGGGGCGAAGGAGATCGCCGCCCAGCAGGGCTGCGCGCTCACCTTCATGGCCAAGTACAACGAGCGCGAGGGCAACAGCTGCCACATCCACCTCTCGCTGCGCGACCTGCGGGACCGCTCGGCCGGCCCCGGCGGCGTCCCCGCCTTCGCCGACCACGGCGGTCGGATGACCGACACCATGCGGCACTTCCTGGCCGGCCAGCTGGTCGCGCTGCGCGAGTTCAGCCTGCTCTACGCGCCGAACATCAACTCCTACAAGCGCTTCCGTCCCGGCTCGTTCGCGCCGACCGCCGTCGCCTGGGGCCGGGACAACCGGACCTGCGCCTACCGCGTGGTCGGCCGCGGCCCCGGGCTGCGGATGGAGAACCGGATGCCCGGCGGCGACGTCAACCCGTACCTCGCCGTGGCCGGCATGATCGCGGCCGGGCTGCACGGCCTCCAGCAGAAGCTGGAGCTGCCCGCGCCCTGTCTCGGCAACGCCTACGCGGCCGACGAGTACGCCAGGGTGCCCGGCTCGCTGCGCGAGGCCGCCGACCTCTGGGCCGGGAGCGAACTGGCGCGGGAGGCCTTCGGCGCCGACGTGGTCGAGCACTACCTGCACACCGCCCGGATCGAGCAGGCCGCGTACGACAGCGCCGTCACCGACTGGGAGCGCTACCGCTCGTTCGAGCGGATGTGAGCCCGGCGCGCGGTCCGCGACCGGGGCCGTCGTCACCCGCCGTCCCACGAAGAGCGAGGAGCAGGAGCCGGCCATGACAGAGAAGCCCCCGGCCCGGGAGAAGCCCCCGGCCCGGGAGAAGCCTTCGGCCCGGGACCACGGCGGACCGGTCTGCCGCCGCCTGGTCGGCCGCACCGCCGTGGTCACCGGCGCGGGCAGCGGCATCGGCCTGGCCGCCGCCCGTCGGCTGGCGTCCGAGGGCGCGAGGGTGGTCTGCGCCGATCTCGACGAGACCACCGGGAAAGCGGCCGCCAAGGACGTCGGCGGACTCTTCGTGCACACCGACGTCACCGACCCGTACATGGTCGAGGCGCTGTTCGATGAGGCCTACGAGACGTACGGCAGCGTGGACGTCGCCTTCAACAACGCCGGCATCTCGCCGCCGGAGGACGACTCCATCCTGACCACCGGACTGGAGGCCTGGAAGCGGGTCCAGGAGATCAACCTGACCTCGGTCTACCTCTGCTGCAAGGCGGCGCTGCCGTACATGCGCCGGCACGGGCGGGGTTCGATCATCAACACCGCCGGCCTCGTGGCCCGGATGGGCGCGGCCACCTCGCAGATCTCCTGCACCGCCTCCAAGGGCGGGGTGCTGGCGATGTCGCGCGAGCTGGGTGTGCAGTTCGCCCGCGAGGGCATCCGGGTCAACGCCCTCTCGCCCGGCCCGGTGGACACCCCGCTGCTGCGGGAGCTGTTGGCCAAGGACCCGGAACGGGCCGCCCGCGGCCTGGTGCACATCCCGCTCGGCCGTTTCGCCCGGCCCGAGGAGATCGCTGCCGCGGTCGCCTTCCTGGCCAGCGACGACTCCTCCTTCATCACGGCGAGCGAATTCCTGGTCGACGGCGGCATCTCGGGGGCGTAGGTGACACCGGTCCAAGAAGGGCACTGACGGGGCGCTCGCGGCTTCTCACCGTAATCTCATGGAGAATGCCGGGAATTGTGGGCTCCACTGATATCGCGTTTATCCGAGTGCCTTTAGATTCACTGGTGTGAGTGAGCAGATTCCCGCCGGGTGGTACCCGGACCCCAAGGACACCAGCGAGCCGAGACCGCAGCGCTGGTGGGACGGCAAGGGCTGGACGGCCAGCACCCGGCCCGCACCCCTGGACGCCCCGCCGCCGGAGCCCCCGGCCGCGCCGGCTCCGGGGCCGGAGGCGACCGACGAGACCCGGGTGCTGGAGGGGGAGGTGCTGGAGAGCGGCCCGACCGTCCGCTACCCCGAGCCGCCCCCGTTCGGCACCGTCTACGGATCGCCCATGCCGCCGGCGCCGAAGCCGCGCCGCCGTCCGTCCCGGCTGGTGGTTGCGGCCACCGTGGCCGCCCTGGCCGGGCTGCTCGTCGGCTCCGGGGTCACCTACCTCGCCATGGACGGCCACGGGGAGAAGCGGGCTTCGCACCGTGCCGCCCCCAAGGCCCCGCCGTACGGCGAGAACGGCCCCTGGGGCGGCCTGCCCGACCTCGGCGGCCCGGACGCCGGCGACGGCAACGGCAAGAACGGCGGCAACGGCGGCAACGGCAATGGGAACGGCGGGAACGGCAACGGCGGCCGGGGCAACGGCAGGAACAGCAGCACCGCGGCCGACCTGGTGAACCGGATCACCCTGCCGGTCCCGGCCGGCTGGAAGGGCGGCACCACACAGGACGGCTTCGCCGGGCTGACCGTGGGCTCCTACGAGTGCGAGGGCGGCGGCGACTGCTCGCTCGGCGGTGCCAACACCGGCCGGATCACCGGCGCCGGCACCGACGTCCAGGCGGCGGCCAAGGCCGACATCGAGAAGGCGGCCAAGGCCTCCTACAACGACATCAACTCCCACGAGGAGCTGAAGTCGGAGGCGGTCAAGGTCGACGGCCGGGACGGCTACCTGGTCCGCTGGAAGGTCGACGCGGCCAAGGGCAACGACGGCTACGTGCAGACCGTGGTCTTCCCCTCCGCCGACGGCAAGGCGCTGATCTCCCTGCACCTGGGCTTCGACATCGCCGACAAGGCGCCCGATGTCGCCGTGATGGACACGATCGTCAAGGGCGTCGCCGACTACAAGGGGAAGCTGCCGCCGATCCCGGGCGCCCCCGACGGCCCGGACGGCGGGACGTCGAACACCTGACGCGCTGCTCCGCTCACGTACGGCGGGCCACCCGGAGGCGCTCCGGGTGGCCCGCCGTACGTGTCGGTCGCGGCCCCGGGGTGTCCGGCGTCCGAGGCGTGCCGGCGCGCGGCGCCCGCCGCCGTACGTGGCGTGTGCCGGGGCCGGACCGAACGGGGGTGTGCTCGGTCCGGCCCCGGCCTCCGGCGGTCAGGAGTCGCGTCGAACAGCCTCGAAGCGACGGCGCCGGAGCACCATGCCGGCCCAGCCCACGCCGATGGCGGCGGCGCCGGCCAGCAGCAGCGGGCCGGTGGGCGAGCCGCCGCCGACGGCGGCGCTGGCGGTCGGCACCACGGCGCCGGCCGGCTCGTTGGCGTTGCCGCCGTGCCCGTGGTGGGCCACGGTCGACTTGGACAGGCCCGCGGTGATCTGCTCCTCGCTCGGCGCGGCCGGTGCCTGTGCGGCGAGCGCGGCGGCGGGCTGGGCGGCGGCGGTCTTCCCGAAGTCGATGTCGGAGCAGCTGTAGAAGGCCTCGGGGCTGTCGCTGCGCTGCCAGATCGTGTAGAGCAGCTGGCGGCCGGTGCGCTGCGGCAGCGTGCCGGCGTAGTTGTAGTAGCCGTCCGTGGCGGTCCGGGTGACCGGCACCTGGGCGACTGGGGCCGGGTCCAGGTCCGACCACTTCAGCGGCTGGGTCGGGTCCCAGCTCTGCTTGGTGATGTAGACGGTCTGGGTGCCGAGGTGCGGTGCGGTGGTGCGGAACTTGAAGTTGAACGCGCCGGAGCTCACCGGGGTGGCCGGCCAGTCGGCGCGGGGGAGGTCGAGCGCCTTGTACTTGTCGCGGTTGGCGGAGCAGAGCTTGCCGTCCGGGATCAGCGCCTGGTGGTGGCCGTCCGCGTTGGCGATGTTGACCTCGTTCCAGTCGTACAGCGGCTGGGTGCCGCTCATCGCCACCAGGTCCTTGCAGATCTGGGACTTGGGGTTCTCCGGCCCCTCGGCGTAGCAGGCCGCGATCCGGCTGACGGGGTTGGTCATGGTGCCGTGGGCGGCGGCGGTGCCGGCGGTGGTGGCCGCCACGGCGAGGACCGCGGCGCCGATCACGCCGACGGACAGGGCACTTCGCTTGATGGACATGGGGTGGGGACTCCTTGGCCGTGTGCCGGGCCGAGAACGTGGGGGACGGGCACGCCTGCCCGGGGGCCGCCGACCCGGCGCGCGGACCCCGGCCAGAGCGTATGATTGGACTAGACCAACTGGCAATAGCCGTTCCCGGCGTACTTTCTGACGGACAGTAGCCGTACGCGCAGCACAAAGGCCCGACGGGAAGCCGGAGTTAGGCTTCCCATCGGGCCCGCTTAAGGTTCTGCTCCCGGACGCGTCCGGTCAGCGCGGCCGCGGCTCCTGCGGGAGCACGCCGTTCACCGTGGAGGTGTGCGCCTGGATCACGATGCCGCTGCCGAACGTGCCGCCGTGGATGTTGTTGGTCAGCACCGTGGTCCGCTGCGGCAGGTGGTGCTTGAACTCGTCCAGGATCTCCTGGAGTTCGGCTGCCGCGGCCGGGTCCTGGCGGACCAGCCGGCGGATCCGGCCGCGCACCTCGGCGGTGCTGTCCTCGACCAGCCCGGCATCGTGGTCGGCGCGCATCACCTCGACCCGGATCTCCTCCAGTTCGGCGGACACCTCCTCGGCGCCCCGGCCCCGCGCGAACAGCGCCGCCAGGCGCGCCCGGACCTGCGTCCAGGCGTCGGTGGCCATCAGCCCGACCACGGTGGTGGCGCCCGACGCCATCACCTGCTGCACGATCTCGCCCTCCACGGCGCCCCCTCAGGGTTGTTGCGAAGCCTCCGCCCACCACGCTAGAGCACCCGGGTGCGACGGCGGGCGGAAGTGGCGCAGGTGCCGGTCGGTCAGACCGCCTGCGCCGCCGCCCCGGAGGCTCAGAGGAAGGTCTTCCGCTCACCCCGGTAGGTCGGGACGGTGCGCACCACCGCGTCGCCCTCGATCAGGTGCAGTTCGGCGAAGCGCTCGCAGAGTTCGCCGGCCTTGGCGTGCCGGAACCAGACCCGGTCGCCGATCAGCAGGTCGTCGGCGGCCGGGCCGAGCAGCGGCGTCTGAACCTCGCCGGCGCCCTCCATCGGGTCGTAGCGCAGGCCCGGCGGCAGGTACGGCACCGGCGAGCGGTCCTGCCCGGCCGCGCCCGAGGCGGGGTAGCCGCCGCCCAGCACCGTGACCACGCCGACCCCGGGGCGGCGTACCACCGGCTGCCCGAAGAGCGCGGCCGGGCGGCCCCGGAACGCCCGGTAGTTGTCGAAGAGCCGGGGCAGGTACAGCCCGGAGCCGGCCGCCACCTCGGTGACCACCCGCTCCGCCGCGGTGGACTCGACGCTGCCGGTGCCCCCGCCGTTGACGAACTCCAGCTCGGCCACCTGCCGCAGCCGGCGCACCACGGCGGCGCGCCGCTCGGCCAGCTCGGCCCGGGCCTTCGCCTGCATCAGCCGGATCATCCGCGAGCGGACCGGCCGGCCGGGCACGTCGTCGCCCACCCCGGCGACGTGGCCCTCGTACGCCATCAGCCCGACCACCCGGAACCCCCGGCGGCGCTGGACCAGTTCGGCGAAGGCGCCGAGGTCCTCGGGCGTGCGCAGCGGCGACCGCCGGGCGCCGACCCGTACCCGCCCGCCGAACAGGTGCAGCGAGGTGTCCAGCTCCAGGCAGACCCGGACCTCCGCGGAGCCGGCCCGGGCCGCGTCGATCAGGTCGAGCTGGGCCGGGTCGTCCAGCAGCACGGTGACGTCGGCGGCGAGCTCCGGGTCGGCGGTGAGCTCGGCGAAGCCGGCCCGGTCGGCCGAGGGGTAGGCGAGCAGGATGTCGCGCAGGCCCGTGCGGGCCAGCCAGATCGACTCGTCCAGGGTGAAGCTCATCACCCCGGCGAAGCCGTCCGTCGCCAGCGCGCGCTCCAGCAGCGCCCGGCAGCGCACCGACTTGCTCGCCACCCGGACCGGCTTGCCGGCCGCCCGGCGTGCCAGGTCGGCGGCGTTGGCGTCGAAGGCGGCGAGGTCGACGACGGCCACCGGGCCGTCCAGGTGGGCGGTGGCCCGGTCGTACCGGGCGCGGTCGGCCGCCGGGGAGGGGGCGGCGGCGGTACGGGCAGCAGCTTCGAGCATGGCCATGGCCGCAGATTGCCACACGGCACTACCGGTCGGTAAGGCATCGGCGGCGACCTTCTGGGGACCTTCGGTCCGTGTGGCCACGGCCGGCCGTGGCATAGGGTCGGCCGGGTGGAGCGCAAGAACATTCCCGACCCAGGATTCGCCGGCGACGACGGCACCGCCGACCCGGCCCTCGCCGCGGCACTCGACCGCTGGTCGCAGGACCGCAGCGCCGAACCGGAGGTGCTGGCGGCGCTGCGGCCGACCCGGCTGATGGTCCCGATCGTCGCCGTCCTCGGCGAGGTCGAGGTGGACGAGCACGGGCACAAGCACGAGAAGACCAGCGACATGGCCGTGCCGGTGGTCGAGGCCGCCGACGGCCGCCGGGCCCTGCCGGCCTTCACCTCGCTGGAGACGCTGGCCCGCTGGCGCGCCGACGCCCGCCCGGCGCCGGTGGCCGCTCCGCAGGCCGCCATGGTCGCCTTCTCCGAGCGTGCCGACACCCTGCTGATCGACCCGGCCGGCCCGGTCGCCTACCAGTTGTCCGGCGCCCGGCTGCGCGCGCTGGCGGAGAACCGGCCGTACCTGCCGCCGCTGGCCGACCCGGACGTGCAGGAGGCCGTCCGGGCGCTGCTGGCGGCCGAGCCGCAGGTGGTGGCGGGCCTGCTGGCGCCGTACCAGGACGGCGACGGGCTGCTCGCGGTGGTGCTGGACGCGGAGCTGGACCAGGCGGGACTGCAGGCGGCCGTCCAGCGGGTCGGGCAGGCGGTCGCCGCCGATCCGGTGCTGCGGGTCCGGCTCGACCGGGGCCTGAGCCTGGCCGTGCTGCCGGCCAGTGCCCAGCTGCCCGGCGAGCCGCTCTACCGGCGCTGAACGCACGGGTGCCCCCGCGGATCGCCGATCCGCGGGGGCACCCGTGCGGCCGCCGGACGCGCGAGGGCGTCCGGCGCGCGGGTCTCAGGCGTGCGGGGTCTCAGGCGTAGACGGGGCCGGTGAACTTCTCGCCCGGGCCGGCGCCCGGCGCGTCCGGGACGACGGACGCCTCGCGGAAGGCCAGCTGGAGCGAGCGCAGGCCGTCCCGCAGCGGGGCGGCGTGGAAGTTGCTGATCTCCGGGGCACCGGCGGTGACCAGCCCGGCCAGCGCGGTGATCAGCTTGCGCGCCTCGTCCAGGTCCTTGTCCGCCTCGCCGCCCTCGGCCAGACCGCACTTCACGGCGGCGGCGCTCATCAGGTGCACCGCCACGGTGGTGATCACCTCGACGGCCGGGACCTCGGCGATGTCCCGGGTGAGGTCGTCGAAACCGATCGTCTCGTCGTCCGCGGCGGGGTTCTGGGTGGGCTCGCTGCTCAAGGGGGGCTCGTTCCGTCGTGCCGGTGTCCGTACACAGGGAGCGTACAAGGGCCTGTCCGGCGGGGCGGAATGGCGTTCGACCCCGGGGAGCCTGTATGCTTCGAGACTGACCGGCCAGGTGCCTGCGAGGGTGCCCGGCCAGCAAGTGGAGGCTCCACCCAGGAGGCCCGAGAGGGCAACCGCGAAAGTCTCCCACCTGATCGGCCTCGCGGTCGACGGGTCCGGTCCGCGACGGGCGCCCAGCGCCGAGTCGCCCGCAGCACCCCTCACCGGGTGCCGCCCCCGGTTGTGTGGAGCCCCGCTTGTACCGAGCGGGGCTTTTTTCGTGTCGCGGTGCAGGCCTGCCGGCCAGGCAGCGCAGCACGAATGAAGCCCCGCCCAGTGGTCGAGTCCACTACGTGCGACCGCCGTCCGACGGCCGCATCGCAGAAGGTGCAACCGAGGAGGCCCCATCAGCACCGAGCCCCGCATCAACGACCGGATTCGCGTCCCCGAGGTGCGACTCGTCGGTCCCAGCGGCGAGCAGGTCGGCATCGTGCCGCTTGCCAAGGCGCTGGAGCTTGCGCAGGAGTACGACCTCGACCTGGTCGAGGTCGCGGCGACCGCCCGGCCGCCGGTGTGCAAGCTCATGGACTACGGCAAGTTCAAGTACGAGTCGGCCATGAAGGCCCGTGAGGCGCGCAAGAACCAGGCGCACACGGTCATCAAGGAGATGAAGCTCCGGCCGAAGATCGACCCGCACGACTATGACACCAAGAAGGGTCACGTCGTCCGGTTCCTCAAGCAGGGCGACAAGGTCAAGATCACGATCATGTTCCGCGGTCGTGAGCAGTCCCGCCCCGAGCTGGGCTTCCGACTGCTGCAGCGGCTGGCGAACGACGTCCAGGACCTGGGCTTCGTGGAGTCCTCGGCCAAGCAGGACGGCCGGAACATGATCATGGTTCTGGGCCCGCACAAGAAGAAGACCGAGGCGATGGCCGAGGCCCGCGCCGCCGCCGACGCCCGCAAGGCCGAGCGCCAGGGCCGGACCACCGGTCCGGACGCCGCCGAGGAGTCCGAGGCCGAGCAGGCCGTCGAGGCCTCCGAAGCCCCCGAGGCCGTCGAGGCCGTCGAGGCCCCCGAGGCGCCGGCCGCCGAGGCCGCCGAGGTCGAGCAGCCGGCCGAGGCCTCCCAGGACGCCTGAGCCCCCAGGGGTCAGGGCGGTCCGGGAGACCGGCCACCAAGGTGACGGGGCGTCCTGCCCGGTCATCGCAGATCCATCCTTCACGCCCGCGCGGCGAACACCGCGCGGGCGTGGACGGACCGACGAGGAGATACGGCGAAATGCCGAAGCAGAAGACGCACAGTGGCGCCAGCAAGCGCTTCAAGATCAGTGGCTCTGGCAAGGTGCTGCGCGAGCGCGCCGGCCGCCGCCACCTCCTGGAGCACAAGCCCTCGACGCTGACCCGCAAGCTGGCCGGCACCGTCGAGATGGCCCCCGCCGACGCCAAGAAGATCAAGAAGCTTCTCGGCAAGTGATCGCCCTCCCGCCCGGCGCGAGCCGTGGCGGGGCAGCTGATCCTTCCCGACCCATTCGAATGACGGACCACGTGAAGTAGTCCGTGGTCCTACCCAAGGAGTAATCAAGTGGCACGCGTCAAGCGGGCAGTCAACGCCCACAAGAAGCGCCGGGTCATCCTGGAGCGCGCCAGCGGCTACCGCGGCCAGCGCTCGCGCCTGTACCGCAAGGCCAAGGAGCAGGTCACCCACTCGCTGGTCTACAACTTCAACGACCGCAAGAAGCGCAAGGGCGACTTCCGTCAGCTGTGGATCCAGCGCATCAACGCTGCGGCCCGTGCCAACGGCATCACCTACAACCGCTTCGTGCAGGGTCTGAAGGCCGCGAGCGTCGAGATCGACCGCAAGATGCTGGCCGACCTCGCCGTCAACGACCCGGGTGCCTTCGCCTCCCTGGTCGAGGTGGCGCAGAAGGCGCTGCCGGCCGACGTGAACGCCCCGAAGGCCGCCGCCGACGCCGCCTGATCCACTCCCTGGATCAGTTGATCTGACACGGACCCGCAGGATTGCCTGCGGGTCCGTGTGTTTCCCCCGGCAACCGCCCGGCACCCGGCTCCCGCCACCCGGCTTCCGCTCCCGCCACCCGGCCCCGGCACCCCGCCCAGAGACGAGACCATGCAGAGCACCGACACCCCCCTGCTCACCTCCCTGCGCTCGCCCCGAGTCGTCGCCGCCCGTCGGCTCGCCAAGCGGAACCAGCGCACCAAGGAGCGCCGCTTCCTCGCCGAGGGTCCGCAGGCCGTCCGCGAGGCCGTCGCGTTCGGGAAGCTGCCGGGCTCGGCCGACCACGCCGTGGTCGAGGTGTACGCCACCCCGGAGGCCGCCGAGCGGCACGCCGGGATCGTGGCCGCGGCCCGGGCCGAGGGGATCGCGGTGCTCACCGCCACCGACGAGGTCATCGCGGAGATCTGCGACACCGTGACCCCGCAGGGCATCGTGGCGCTCTGCCGCTTCATCGACACCCCGTTCGACGAGGTGCTCAAGGCCCGGCCCAAGCTGGTCGCCGTGCTGGCGCACGTCCGCGACCCCGGCAACGCCGGTACCGTGCTGCGCACCGCCGACGCGGCCGGCGCGGATGCCGTGGTGCTCACCGACGCCTCGGTGGACCTCTACAACCCGAAGGCGGTCCGGGCCTCGGTCGGCAGCCTGTTCCACCTCCCGGTCGCCGTCGGCGTCCCGGTCGAGGAGGCCGTCGCCCGGCTGCGCGAGGCCGGGGTGCGGGTGCTGGCCGCGGACGGCGCGGGGGAGCGCGACCTCGACCAGGAGCTGGACGAGGGCACCCTCGGCGCGCCCGGCGCCTGGGTGTTCGGCAACGAGGCGTGGGGGCTTCCGGAGGAGACCCGCGCTCTCGCCGACGAGGTGGTGCGCGTGCCGATCCACGGACACGCCGAGAGCCTCAACCTGGCCACGGCCGCCGCGGTCTGCCTCTACGCCTCCGCGCGGGCGCAGCGCTCGCCCGGCGGGTGCCGCGCGGCGCGGCCGTAGGGCGGGTCCGACGCTCCCCGGGCCCGTCCCGGGGACGCTCGTGCGCCGGTCCGGGCGTTCGCGCCGCAGGCCCGCAGGGGCGGCCGGACGCGCCCCGGCCGCCCCCGGAAGTCGCGTTCGCCACGCCGCGGGCCCTACTGCGGGGGGCTGCGAGACGCTAGGGTCTGCCTCGGTGGGGGGAAAGACACGGTGGGTAATCGGGGAGGACACCCATGGTCGGCAGCGGGCCAGAGCTCGACCCGGACGACCTGCCGGACGGCCTGGTGGTCGCCGACGCGCTGGGCCGGGTGGTCTGCTTCAACCGCGCCGCCGCGCGGCTGACCGGCATCCGCCCGGCGGCCGTCCTCGGCAGCCGGTTAACGGACGCGCTGCCGCTGGAGGACCTCGACGGCCGCCGCTGGTGGCAGCTGACCGATCCGTACGGCGGCCTGGCGATCCGCACCAGCCAGCCGGAGCGCAACCTGCTGCTGCCGGGCGGCCGCGAGGTGCTGGTGTCCGCCCGCTACGTCCGCCCGTACCCGCAGGGGCCGCTGGAGCGGCTGGTGATCGCGCTGCGCGGCACCGAGGCGCGGCGGCGCACCGAGCGAAGCCACGCCGAGCTGATCGCCACCGTCGCGCACGAGCTGCGCTCGCCGCTCACCAGCGTCAAGGGGTTCACGGCGACCCTGCTGGCCAAGTGGGAGCGGTTCACCGACGGGCAGAAGCGGCTGATGCTGGAGACCGTCGACGCGGACGCCGACCGGGTCACCCGGCTGATCGCCGAGCTGCTGGACATCTCCCGGATCGACGCCGGCCGGCTGGAGCTGCGCAAGCAGGTGGTCGACCTCGCGTCGGCGGTGCGCCGGCACGTGGAGCGCACGGTCGCCACCGGCATCCCCGAGGACCGCTTCGACATCCGGATCGGCGAGCCGCTCACCGTGCTCTGGGCCGACCCCGACAAGGTCGACCAGGTGCTGGCCAACCTGCTGGAAAATGCCGTGCGCCACGGCGAGGGAACTGTCACGATCGAGGTGGCACCGGCCAAGGAGGTCGTCGAGGCACCCGTCTGGGAGCGCTCCGGCACCCCGCCCCGCATCGTGGAAGGCACAGCTGTCACCGTGAGCGACGAAGGAAGCGGCATCCCCGAGGAGTCGATGCCGCGCGTCTTCACCCGCTTCTGGCGGGGCTCCAAGCGCGGCGGCACCGGCCTGGGCCTCTACATCGTCAAGGGCATCGTCGAGGCCCACGGCGGCTCGATCCGCGTCGACCGCGCACCCGGCGGCGGCGCCCGGTTCCGATTTATCCTGCCCGCCGGGATCCCCGACTTCATGCTCTGAGCGAGCAGGAACGGCAGGCAGCACACGCTGCCGAGCCCGGGACCGGCGGGCGGAGCACCGCCCGGCCGCCGTCGTGCGGCCTTTCGGAGTCGTCGCCCGACGGGGCTTGACGACGGTCGCGCTACGCGCTGCGACTACACTCGACCTTTGGCGTTGCGCAACGCCCTGCGCGGCCGTGCCGCGGACAACCCCCCTGACCGTCGAGGAGGGGGCTGCCCGTGCCCCGGCCACGCAGGGCGTGACGCGAAAGGCGTTGGCCCCCCTTCACCTGAGCACGGACGAGCAGGAGCACGGGAAGATAGAGATGTCGGCACCCAACAAGTCGTACGACCCGGTCGAGGTCGAGGCCCTCAAGCCCGAGGCGGTGGAGCAGGCCCGGGACGAGGCGATCGCCGCGTTCGCCGCCGCCGGCTCCCTCGACGAGCTGAAGCAGGCCAAGGTCGCCCACACCGGCGACCGTTCCGCGCTCTCCCTCGCCAACCGCGAGATCGGCGCCCTGCCCCCGCACGCCAAGGCCGCCGCCGGCAAGCTGATCGGCCAGGCCCGCGGCGCCGTCAACCAGGCCCTCGCCAAGCGCCAGGCCGAGCTGGAGGCGGAGCGGGACGCCCGCGTGCTGGTCGAGGAGGCGGTGGACGTCACGCTGCCCTACGACCGTGCGCCGCGCGGCGCCCGCCACCCGCTGACCACGCTGGCCGAGCGCATCGAGGACACCTTCGTCGCGATGGGCTACCAGGTCGCCGAGGGCCCCGAGGTCGAGGCCGAGTGGCTGAACTTCGACGCCCTCAACCTGGGCCCGGACCACCCGGCCCGCTCGATGCAGGACACCTTCTTCGTCCAGGCCCCGGACGGCACCGCCGACTCCGGCGTCGTGCTGCGCACCCAGACCTCCCCGGTCCAGGCCCGCACCATGCTCGACCGCGAGCCCCCCATCTACGTCGTCTGCCCCGGCCGGGTCTACCGGACCGACGAGCTGGACGCCACCCACACCCCGGTCTTCCGGCAGGTCGAGGGCCTGGCCGTGGACGAGGGCATCACCTTCGCCGACCTCAAGGGCACCATCGAGCTGCTGGTCTCCAAGCTGATCGGTGACGGCCTGGAGCTGCGCTGGCGGCCCTCGTACTTCCCGTTCACGGAGCCGAGCGCCGAGATCGACCTGCAGTGCTTCGTCTGCCGCGGCGAGTCCGTCGGCAACCCGGACAAGCCCTGCCGGACCTGCTCCTCGGAGGGCTGGATCGAGCTCGGCGGCTGCGGCGTCGTCAACCCGCGGGTGCTGGTCGCCTGCGGTGTCGACCCGAACCGCTACAGCGGGTTCGCCTTCGGCCTGGGCCTGGAGCGAATCCTGATGAACCGCCACAACGTCGCCGACATGCGCGACATGGTCGAGGGTGACGTCCGCTTCACCCTCCCGTTCGGGATGGAGATCTGATGCGCGTCCCGCTTTCCTGGCTGCGCGAGTACGTCGACCTGCCGGCCGGCGAGACCGGTCGCGACGTGGCCGAGCGCCTGGTGCGCGCCGGCCTGGAGGTCGAGACGGTCGAGCAGCTCGGCGGAGACCTCAAGGGTCCGCTGGTGGTCGGCGAGGTGCTCTCCATCGAGGAGCTGAGCGGCTTCAAGAAGCCGATCCGGCACTGCTTCGTCAACGTCGGCGACGCCAACGGCACCGGCGAGCCGCAGGAGATCGTCTGCGGCGCGACCAACTTCGCCGTCGGCGACAAGGTCGTCGTGGTGCTCCCCGGCGCCGTGCTGCCCGGCCCGTTCCCGATCGCCGCGCGCAAGACCTACGGCCAGACCTCGGCCGGCATGATCTGCTCGGCGCGCGAGCTGGGCATGGGCGACGACCACAACGGCATCATCGTGCTGCCGCCCGAGTACGAGCCCGGCACCGACGCGATCGAGCTGCTCCAGCTGGTCGACGAGGTGCTGGACATCGCCGTCACCCCGGACCGCGGCTACTGCCTCTCGATGCGCGGCGTCGCCCGTGAGGCCGCCGCCGCGTACGGGCTGCCGCTGGCCGACCCGGCGCTGCTCGACGTGCCGCCGGCCAACTCCTTCGGCTACCTGGTCAAGGTCAGCGACCCGGCCGGCTGCGACCGCTTCGTCGCCCGCACCGTGGTCGGCCTGGACCCGAACGCCAAGTCGCCGATCTGGCTGCAGCGCCGCCTCCAGAAGGCGGGCATCCGCCCGATCTCGCTGGCCGTCGACATCACCAACTACGTGATGCTGGAGGTCGGCCAGCCGCTGCACGCGTACGACAAGCAGCGCGTCGACGGCCCGATCACCGTCCGCCGGGCGGAGCAGGGCGAGACCCTCACCACCCTCGACGGCGTGCAGCGCAAACTGTCCCCCGAGGACCTGCTGATCTGCGACAACAGCGGCCCGATCGGCCTGGCCGGCGTCATGGGCGGCGCC
The DNA here is from genome assembly GCF_044747365.1 of Kitasatospora sp. NPDC090091. Taxonomy (NCBI): domain Bacteria; kingdom Bacillati; phylum Actinomycetota; class Actinomycetes; order Kitasatosporales; family Streptomycetaceae; genus Kitasatospora; species Kitasatospora sp. NPDC090091. The sequence goes on along the minus strand of NZ_JBIVDY010000001.1, from coordinate 542,094 downwards.
TCCACCGAGATCCTCGACCCGGCCGCCGGCCCGGGCACCACCGAGGTGATCATCGAGGCGGCGCACTTCGACCCGGTCGCCATCGCCCGCGGCGCCAAGCGGCACAAGCTGCCGTCCGAGGCGTCCAAGCGCTTCGAGCGCGGCGTCGACCCGGAGGCCGCCCGCGCCGCCGCGCAGCGCGCCGTCGACCTGCTGGTGCTGATCGCCGGCGGCACCGCCGAGGCGGGCGTCACCGACATCGCCGCCCCGCACCCGGTGCGCACCATCACCATCGCCGCCGACCTGCCCGACCGGGTGGCCGGCACCGAGTACGGCCGCGAGACCGTCACCCGGCGCCTGCAGGAGATCGGCTGCTCGGTCGCGGGCGCCGACGTCCTGGAGGTCACCCCGCCGACCTGGCGCCCCGACCTCACCGACCCGTACGACCTCGCCGAGGAGGTCATCCGGCTGGAGGGCTACGACAACGTCCCCGCCCGGATGCCCACCGTGCCGCCGGGCAAGGGCCTGACCGAGGCCCAGCGCACCCACCGCCGGGTGGGCGTGGCGCTGGCCGGCGCCGGCTACGTCGAGGTCAACAACTACCCGTTCGTCGGCGGGGCCGCCTTCGACGGGCTGGGCCTGGAGGCGGACGACCGCCGCCGCCGCACCGTCAAGCTGGTCAACCCGCTCAACGACGAGGAGCCGGCGCTGCGCACCACGCTGCTGCCGGGCCTGCTCGGGGCGCTGCGCCGCAACATCGGCCGCGGCAACACCGACCTGGCGGTCTTCGAGACCGGCACGGTCTTCCTGCCGAAGGACGAGCTGTCGGTCGCGCCGCGCCCGGCGGTCGACCGGCGGCCGAGCGCCGAGGAGCTGGCCGCGCTGGACGCCGCGCTGCCGCACCAGCCGCGCCGGGTCGCCGTCGCCCTCGCGGGCGAGCGGCTGCCGTCCGGCTGGTGGGGCAAGGGCGGGCAGGCGAGCTGGGCCGACGCCGTCGAGGCCGCCCGGACGGTCGCCCGCGCGGCCGGTGTGGAGCTGACCGTGCGCCAGGGCCAGCTGGCCCCGTGGCACCCGGGCCGCTGCGCCGAGCTGGTGGTGGCCGGCACCGACCGCGTGGTCGGTCACGCCGGTGAGCTGCACCCGCGGGTGGTCAAGGCGCTGGGTCTGCCGGAGCGCACCGGCGCGATGGAGATCGACCTGGACCTGCTCACCGAGGACGGCGCCGAGCGGGTCTCCGGCCCGTCGGTCTCCGCCTTCCCGGTGGCCACCCAGGACGTCGCGCTGATCGTGGACACCGCCGTCCCGGCCGCTCAGGTGGAGGCCGCGCTGAAGGCCGGCGCCGGCGATCTGCTGGAGGGCATCCGGCTGTTCGACGTCTTCACCGGCGAGCAGGTCGGCGAGGGCAAGAAGTCGCTGGCGTACGCGCTGCGCTTCCGCGCCGCCGACCGGACGCTGACCGCCGACGAGGCGAGCGGTGCCCGTGAGGCGGCCGTCGCCGAGGCCGTGGCCCGTACGGGCGCGGTGCTGCGCGGCGCCTGACGCAGCGTCGAAGGGCCCCGACCGGGAAGGCCGGTCGGGGCCCTTTCACATGCCTTTAGGGGCAGACCGCTGCAGACCCCTTGCGCCGGGCTGGGCGTGTTCGCTTCAATCTCGTTAGGAAAGTTTCCTAACACCCCAGCGCCGGGTACCCCCTGCCCGCGCGCCACGGAAACCACGGAGCGTCAGATGCAATCCAAGCACCGCACCGTCCGCGTCGCCCTCGCGGCCCTGCTGATCGCCGCCCCCGCCGCCCTGGCGGCGGCCAACGTCGCGGCAGCCGCGCCGGCCCCGGCCGCCGTGCAGGCCAAGGCCGTCGGCCTCGACGACCCGCACAAGAAGGACATCGCGATGCAGCTGGTGTCCAGCGCCGAGAACTCCTCGCTGGACTGGAAGGCCCAGTACAAGTACATCGAGGACATCAAGGACGGCCGCGGCTACACCGCCGGCATCATAGGCTTCTGCTCCGGCACCGGCGACATGCTGGAGCTGGTCGAGCACTACACCGACCTCAAGCCCGGCAACGTCCTGGCCAAGTACCTCCCGGCGCTGCGCAAGGTCAACGGCACCGACTCGCACTCCGGCCTCGGCTCCGCCTTCGAGCGCGACTGGGCCACCGCCGCCAAGGACGACGTCTTCCAGAAGGCGCAGAACGACGAGCGCGACCGCGTCTACTTCAACCCGGCGGTCAGCCAGGCCAAGGCCGACGGCCTGCGCGCGCTCGGCCAGTTCGCCTACTACGACGCCATCGTCATGCACGGCCCCGGCACCAGCTCGGACAGCTTCGGCGGCATCCGCAAGGCCGCCATGAAGAAGGCCAAGACCCCGGCCCAGGGCGGCGACGAGGCCACCTACCTGAAGGCGTTCCTGGAGGCCCGCAAGGTGATCATGAAGCAGGAGGAGGCCCACGCCGACACCAGCCGGGTCGACACCGAGCAGACGGTCTTCCTGAACGCGAAGAACTTCGACCTCAACCCGCCGCTGAAGTGGAAGGTCTACGGCGACAGTTACGCCATCAACAGCTGAGGCCGGACGGCCGCCGAAGGGGCGGGAGGGTGTGGGCCTTCCCGCCCCTTCGGCATGTGGAGAACGGGGCAGCAGCGGTTGAACGCCGAGCTGCGAGGATGTGCACGCTTCCTTCACTCCATAACGAATCGAGCAGAACAGATCTCGAAGAAGCCTTCACTTATTGACGGCGCGGTGTAGTGGCACGGAGACTCCGTCCTCTGCCGTATGACGCGGCGCAGTACAGGAGGCATCACCCACCATGAACAGACCAACCCGTCGAGCGGCCGCAGGCACGGCGGCCGCGCTGTCGCTGGCGCTCACCCTCGCGGCCTGCGGCCAGGACGACGGAGCGCAGAAGCCGTCCGCCGGCGGCAACAAGACCATCGGCCTGCTGCTGCCGGAGAACGCCTCCTCCACCCGGTACGAGGCCTTCGACCGGCCGCTGATCGAGTCCACGATCACCGGCCTCTGCCCCAAGTGCACGGTCGACTACGCCAACGCCAACGGCAGCGAGACCGCGCAGAAGAGCCAGTTCGACCAGCTGCTGGCCAAGGGCGTCAAGGTGATCCTGCTCGACCCGGTCAACGCCAAGGTCACCGCTCCGTGGGTCGAGGCCGCCGCCGCCAAGGGCGTGCAGGTCGTCGCCTACGACCGGCTCGCCGAGGGCAAGGTCTCCGCGTACGTCTCCTTCGACAACCAGCGCACCGGCGAGCTCCAGGGGCAGGCCCTGCTGGACGCCCTCGGGCCGAAGGCCGCCGCCGCGAACGTGGTGATGATCAACGGCGCCGAGACGGACCCCAACGCCGCGATGTTCAAGGCCGGCGCGCACCGGGCGCTGGACGGGCGGGTCAAGAAGATCGCCTACGAGCAGTCCGGCGAGTGGAAGCCGGAGGTGGCCACCGCGAAGATGAACGAGGCCATCAAGGCGCTCGGCAAGGACGGCATCCAGGCCGTCTACGCGGCCAACGACGGCATGGCCGCCGCGGTCGTCGACGCCCTCAAGGCGGCCGGCCTCAAGAACGTGCCGGTGGGTGGCCAGGACGCGTCCATCGACGCAGTGCGCCGGGTGCTCACCGGCGAGCAGACCTACACCATCTACAAGCCCTACAAGCCCGAGGCCGAGGCGGCGGGCAGCATCGCCGTCCAGCTGCTGGAGGGCATGGACATCAGCTCCTCCGCGAGCTCGCTCACCGAGAGCGGCGGGCAGCGCATCCCCTCGCTGCTGCTCACCCCGATCGTGGTGACCAAGCCGAAGGTCCAGGTGACCGTGGTCGGCGGCGGCCTCTACAAGGCGGCCGACATCTGCACCCCGGAGTACGCGGACGCCTGCGCGGCGGCCGGCCTCAAGTAGCGGCGGCCGGCGCCGAGCAGCCGTGGCCGCTGCCGCGGATCTGTGGCCGGCGCCGAGCGTCTGTGGCCGGTGCCCCTCCCGGCCGACCGGGGAGGGGCACCGCAGCCGTCAGGCGCTCGCGGTGTAGTCGTAGAAGCCGCGGCCGGACTTGCGGCCCAGCAGGCCCGCGTCGACCATCCGGGACAGCAGCGGGGGAGCGGCGTACAGCGGCTCCTTGTACTCGTCGTACATCGACTCCGCGATCGACACGATGGTGTCCAGGCCGATCAGGTCGCACAGGCGCAGCGGGCCCATCGGGTGGGCGCAGCCGGCCTCCATGCCCTTGTCGATGTCGGAGGCGGTGGCCACGCCCGACTCGAACATCCGCACCGCCGAGAGCAGGTACGGCACCAGCAGGGCGTTCACCACGAAGCCGGCACGGTCGCGGGCACGGATCGGCTCCTTGCCGAGCACCTCGGTGGCGAACGCCTCCGCCCGCTCGGTGGTGGTGGCCGAGGTGGTCAGGGTGGGGATCACCTCGACCAGCTTCTGCACCGGCGCCGGGTTGAAGAAGTGCAGGCCGATGACCTGCTCCGGGCGCGTGGTGGCGGCGGCCAGCTTCACGATCGGGATCGACGAGGTGTTGGAGGCGAGGATCGCGTCCCGGCGCTCGATCACCTGGTCCAGCGTCTGGAAGATCTGGACCTTGATGTCCTCGCGCTCGGCGACCGCCTCGACCACCAGGTCACGGTCGGCGAAGTCGGCGAGGTCGGTGGTGAAGGTCAGCCGGGCCAGCGCCTCGTCGCGCCGCTCCACCGTCAGCTTGCCCCGCTTGACGGCCGTCTCCAGGGAGTTGGTCACCCGGGTGCGGCCGAACTCCAGGGCTTCCCCGCTGGCCTCCGACACCAGGACGTCCAGCCCGGCCCGGGCGAACACCTCCGCGATGCCCGACCCCATCAGACCGCAGCCGATCACTCCGACGCGCGCGATGTCACTCACTCAGTTGCCCTTCGATGGTGCTGGGGTGTGCGGCCCCAGCGACAGGTGGCCCAGCAAGCTGCTGTTCAGCGGTGGGGAGCACCGGAATCCGGGCACCCGTGAACCGCCTCGACGACGTTACTACTCCGTACCGGCCGGTAGGTCATCCCCTCCCCGGGTGGGCCGGACGGGTGAGGCGGCCGATCCCGCCCGTGCGCCCGGGTCCCGCCCCGCCCCCGGGCGGACAGAATGCGGGACGGCCGCCCGGCGGCGGGCGGGCCGCAGGCGAAGGGAGCACGGGATGCCGACGGGATCGCTCACGGGGCAGGTCGCCCTGGTCACCGGAGCCGGCCGCGGGATCGGGCGGGAGACCGCCATCGGCCTCGCCGCCGAGGGCATGGCCGTCGGCCTCGTCGGCCGCACCCACGAGACCCTCACCGAGACCCTGCGGGAGTGCGCCCGGCACGGCGCCCGGGGCGTCGCCGTCGCCGCCGACGTCACCCGGCCCGCCTCGGTGCGCGAGGCCGTCCGCGTCGTCCAGCACGACCTCGGCCCGGTCGACCTGCTGGTCAACAACGCCGGCCAGGTCGACGCGAGCGAGGCCCCGCTCTGGGAGACCGACCCGAACCAGTGGTGGCAGGTCGTCGAGACCAACCTGCGCGGCCCCTACAACCTGCTGCGCTCCGTCCTGCCCGGCATGGTCGAACGCGGCCGCGGGCGGGTGGTCAACCTCAACTCCGGCTTCGCGCTGCGCCCGGACCCGCACTACACCGCGTACGCCACCTCGAAGGCCGCGCTGCTGCGGCTCTCCGACAACCTCGCCGATCCGCTCGCCGAGCACCACGTGGTCGTCCTCGACATCAGCCCGGGTGCGGTCGCCACCGACATGACCGCCGGGATGCCGATGTTCCGCGACATGAAGTCCTGGGGCTCCATCCCGTACGTGGTCGCGGTCGTCGTCGACGCCGCCCGCGGGCGCTTCGACGCCCTGCACGGCCGCTTCATCCACGCCGGGCGGGACAACCTGGAGGAGCTGGTCGGGCGGGCCGATGCCATCCGCGAGGCGGACGCCCGCACGCTGCGGCTGCGCCCGTACGGGCCGGAGGACCCGATGGGCTGACGGCGGGGTGGTGCGGGAGCTGCGGCGCGTCGCGGCGGTCCGATGGCGGCGGCCCGGCGCGCGTCAGAGCTCCAGCAGCGCCTGCCGCTCCCCGGCGGTGAGCGAACCGGGCGCGCGCCCGGCCCGGGCGAAGGCGTTGGCCAGCCGCTGCAGCGCCTCGTTGAACGGCGTCGGCACCCCGTGCAGCCGGCCGAGCAGCACGATCTCGCCGTTGAGGTGGTCCGCCTCGATCGAGCCGGTGCCGCGCGCCAGGCTCTGCCAGGACGAGCTGCCGCTGCGCCCGACCCCCGGCACCGGTCCCATCGTCATCGCCTTCGCGGCCAGCGCGGCCTGCTCCTGCGGGTCGTGGTGCGCGATGCCCGCCGCGGCCAGCACCGCCGCCCCCTCGGCCGTCACCCGGTGGCGCAGGTCGTCGAGCGGATCGCCCTCGACCGGGCCGGCCACCGCGTCCAGCGCGTTGCCGAGGTTGCCCAGCAGCTTGGTGTACTTCCAGTCCATCGTGGCGGCGTCGACGGGCGCACTGAACGCGGACGCCGCCAGGTCGGCCGCCACGGCCGCGGCCGTCGCGCCGCCGTCGCCCGCGGGGTAGCCGCCGATCCGCAGCACCCCGCTCACCGGCGTCCCGGCGGCGGTGACCAGGCCCGGCTCCACGAACCCCGACGGCAGCCAGACGCACACCGCCAGCACCCGGCGGAAGAGCCGCAGCGCGAGCCGCTCGTTCTCCACCCCGTTCTGCGCGCAGAGCACCGGCAGCCGCTCGCCGGCCGTGCCGCCGCCGGCCACCGGACGCGGCGCCCACGCGGCCAGCGCGGCGGCGCTGTCCTGTGTCTTCACGGCCAGCACCAGGGCGTCGTCGGGGCGCAGCGCCACGCCCTCGGGGCCGTCCGCCACCGGGATGCGCAGCGTCCGCACGCCCTCCGGGGTGCCGAACCGCAGACCGTCCTCGCGCAGCGCGGCGAGCTGCGCGCCGCGTGCCACCAGGACCACCTCGTGCCCGCCCTCGTGCAGCCGGGCACCGATCGTGCCGCCCACCGCACCCGCCCCGACGATGATGTAGCGCATGGCGGAAGCATGGCACGGCGGCGGGCGCCGGGTCAGGCGCTCCCGGGACGCCCGGCGCTCCGGCCCCGGGCCGGCGTGGGGCCCGGGCCGGCGTGGGGCCCGGGCCGGCGTGAGGCCCGGGCCGGCGCCCGGCCTAGGCCGGAGTGAACAGCCGGCTGGCCGTGACCGGCTTCAGCCCGGCCTTGGCGAGGCCGTCCAGGATGCCGGGCAGCGCGTCGACCGTGCACTGGTGGCCCATGTGCAGGGCGACCACCGAGCCGCCCTTGGCCGACGTCAGCACCCGGCGCTGCAGCTCCGCCGCGCTCGGGTCGCTGTAGTCGCGCGGGTCGACGTCGAAGGAGAGCACGTGCTCGTAGCCGACCGCCTTGGCCTGCTCGCGCACCATCGGCGTGGCGTACTGGGCGGCGGAGGGGCGGAACCAGCGGCCGATCGAGCCGGTCAGGCGCTGCAGCCGCTCCGCGCACTGGGCGATCTCGGCCCGCGCCTGGTCGGGGCTCATCGCCGAGATGTTCTGGTGGTTCTGGGTGTGGTTGCCCAGCTCGTGGCCGCCGTCCAGGATGCGCCGGGCCATCTGCGGCTGCTGGTCCAGCCAGCTGCCGACGACCATCACGGTCAGCCCGGCGCCGCGCTGCTCGGCGATCTCCAGCAGGGCGGTGGCCAGCTTCGGGTCGCCGCTGCCGTGGACGGTGAGCGCGACGTTCTTGCCGGTGCGCGGACCGTACACGACCTCCAGCGGGGTACCGGGGGGCAGCGGCGGCAGCACCGGTGGGCTCGGCGGCGCGGACGCCGTGGCGGCGGCAGCCGCGGCGCCGGGCTGCGGGTCCGCGGAGGGGGAGGCGGTCGGTACGGGGGAGGCCGGCCCCTCGCCGCCCGGCCAGGCCGGGTCCACCGCGGCCGGGTCCCCGCCCGCCGGGTCGACGGTGCCGGGGTGCACGGCGAGCGCCCCCGGGTCGGCCCGGCGCGGGCCGGTGCTCCCGCACGCGGCGAGCAGCCCGCCCCCGGCGGTCAGCACGGCGAGCCTGGCGGTGGTGCGCAGCAGGGTGCGGCGGTCGGCGATCATCCGGTCGGCAGTCATCGGCAGCCAGCATAGAGACGGCTCAGGTCCGGGGGCGATTCGACGGCGCGGCCCCCCGGTCGGCCGTCGGCGTTCACACACATCGTGCACACACGCGCGCCGTGCGGCACCGGACAAACCCCGAACTCTCACTGTTTCCGGGGCAGGCCGTCGGATACGATCACGGCGCGCCGCGTGCTTCGGGGGAGTTGTGCCGCGGCGGCAGCCCGATCCGGCAGTGGATTCCGGAAGTGAGCACAGGGGGACGGAACAGGATGCACGAGGACAGCACCGCTTCGGCGGCCACCGGTACGGACATCGGCAGCGACTGGGACTGGGCCAGGGCCGACGACTGGGAGCCGCCGACCGAGCTCGACACCGGCGTTCCGCACACCGCCCGGATGTACGACTACTACCTCGGCGGCAAGGACAACTTCGAGGCCGACCGCAAGGCGGCCGAGGCCGCCATCGCCGCCTACCCGGCTCTGCCGCTGCTGGCCCGCACCAACCGCGAATTCCTCGGCCGCGCCGTCGAGTACGCGGCCGGCCGGGGCATCCGCCAGTACGTCGACATCGGCACCGGCATCCCCTCCGTCGGCTCCACCAGCGAGGTGGCCCGCCAGGTCGTCCCGGACGCCCGGGTCGTCTACGTCGACAACGACCCGATCGTCGCCACCCACGCCCGCGCCCTGCTGGCGAGTCACAAGGCGGGCCACACCTCGGTGATCGAGGCCGACCTGCGCGACCCGGCCTCGATCCTCGACCACCCCGGCCTGCGCACCGCCGTCGACCTGGACCAGCCGGTCGCCCTGATGCTCGTCGCCGTGCTGCACTTCATCCGGGACGAGGACGGCGCCGAGGCGATCGTCCGCACCCTGCGCGACGCGCTCGCGCCCGGCAGCGCGCTGATCCTCTCCCACGGCAGCCCCGACTTCGCCTCGCGGGAGAGCGCGGCCGAGGGCGCCCGGATCTACAAGAGCGCGAGCGCCCCGCTGGTGCTGCGCCCGCGCGCCGCGGTGGAGCCGTTCTTCGGCGACTTCGAGTTCGCCGGCCCCGGCCTGGTCCAACTCCCGCTCTGGCGACCGGAGGCAGGCCACGTCCCCACCACCGACCTGCCCGAGGGCTGGCAGGACGTCTCCGCCTACGCCGGCGTGGCCGTCAAGCGCTGACGACACCTCGCGGCGCGCTTGTGGCCTGCTCGTCCGTTCGTCCGCTCGTGCGGCCGGTGAGGAGACGCCGGGGCACGGCGAACCGGCCCCGGCGCCTCCCTCCGAGCGCCGGGACCGGGCCGTCCCCCGTCCACTCATGACGCTAGCCCCCGCCACTGACAACCGGTCAGTGGCGGGGGCTAGCGTCATGAGTGGACCCGGCCCGCGCGCTACGACCGCCGCAGCTGGTCCAGCTCGCGGCGGTCCCGCTTGGTGGGGCGCCCGGTGCCCCGGTCCCGCACACCGGCGGCCGGCGTCAACTCGCGCGGCGGCCTCGGCGGGCTGTTGTCCACCAGGCACTCCGCGGCGACCCCGGCCCCGACCCGCTTGCGGATCAGCCGCTTCACCACGACGACCCGCTCGTACCCCTCCTCGCGGACCCGGACCTCGTCCCCGGGCTTCAACGCCTGCGCGGGCTTGGCCCGCTCCCCGTTCACCCGCACGTGCCCGGCCCGGCAGGCGGCCGCGGCCAGCGCGCGCGTCTTGGCGAGCCGGACCGACCAGATCCAGCTGTCGACCCGGACGCTTCCCTCGTCTTCGACCATCCTCCGAGCCTACCGAGGCCGTGCCCGGCCGTGCGCGGCTGCGCGGCCGTGTGCGGCCCACCAAAGTCCGGCGGGTACGGGCACGAACCGGGTTCGCATCCGGGCCTGCCGGCCGCCCTACCTGGCCGGCGACTCCTGGACCGCCCAGCCGTTGCCGTCCGGATCGTTGAAGAAGACGAACGAGTTCCAGTCCCCGCCGCGCCCGTCCACCCGGGCGCCGGCCTCGAAGTGCTGCACCGGGCTCACCTCCACGCCCCGCGCGACCAGCTCGCCGTGCGCCTTGTCGATGTCCGGCACCACCAGCTGCAGCCCCTTCAGGGAGCCCGGCGGCGCTTCCGTGACCCCGGTCCCCACCACGATCGAGCACCCCGAGCCCGGCGGCGTCAGCTGCACCACCCGGACCCCGTCACGGATCCGGGTGTCGTGGTCCACCGTGAAACCGGTCTGTTCCTCGTAGAACACCTTGGCCCGGTCCACGTCCGAAACCGGCACCACCACGACTTCGAGCTTCCAGTCCATGCCCAAACCCCTTCCGGTCAGTCCCTTCCGGTCGGGCTCCTCCAGTATCGGCCGCCCGGGCGGCCCCCGCCCGGCGGTCGGCTAGCCTGAGATCACGATGAACCGCCTCAGCACGCCCGCCGCCGCCACCCCCTTCACCACCTCGTGGGGCACCTTCGACCTCACCCGTTACCCGGAGGATCCGCGCGAGCGGCTGCGCGCCTGGGACGCCGCCGACGAGTACCTGCTGCGCCACCTCGCCGGCGAGGCCGACAGCGCCGAGGGCGCCGCCACCGACCTCGCCGGCCGCACCGTCGCCGTCCTCGGTGACCGCTGGGGCGCCCTCACCACGGCGCTCGCCGCCCACGGGCCGACCCAGATCAGCGACTCCCACCTCGGCCGGCAGGCCACCCTGGCCAACCTGGCCCGGGCCGGCGCCGCCCCCGGCGCGGCGCGACTGCTCACCACCCGGGACACCCCGCCCGAGCGCATCGACGTCCTGCTGGTCCGGGTGCCCAAGAGCCTTGCGCTGCTGGAGGACCAGCTGCACCGGCTGGCCCCGGCGCTCCACCCGGGCACCGTGGTGGTCGGCACCGGCATGGTCACCGAGATCCACACCTCCACGCTCCAGCTCTTCGAGCGCATCCTCGGCCCGACCCGCACCTCGCTCGCGGTCCGCAAGGCCCGGCTGATCTTCTGCACGCCCGACCCGGCGCTCGACCCCGGCCCCAACCCCTGGCCGCACACCTACGCCCTGCCCGGCGACATCGGCCCGGCCTCCGGGCACACCGTGGTCAACCACGCCGGCACCTTCTGCGCCGAGCGCCTCGACATCGGCACCCGCTTCTTCCTCGGCCACCTGCCGGCCGCCGCCCCCGGCGCCCGCGTGGTCGACCTCGGCTGCGGCAACGGCGTGGTCGGCACCGCGACGGCGCTGGCGAGCCCCGGCGCGGAGCTGGTCTTCATCGACGAGTCCCACCAGGCGGTGGCCTCGGCCGAGGCCACCTTCCGGGCAAACCTGGGCCCGGACGCCCCGGCCGAGTTCCTCACCGCCGACGCGCTCGCCGAGGGCACCGTCGCCCCCGGCTCGGTCGACCTGGTGCTCAACAATCCGCCGTTCCACTCGCACCAGGCCACCACCGACGCCACGTCCTGGCGGATGTTCACCGGCGCCCGCCGCGCGCTGCGCCCCGGCGGCGAGCTCTGGGTGGTCGGCAACCGGCACCTCGGCTACCACGTCAAGCTGCGCCGCCTCTTCGGCAACTGCCAACTCGTGGCCGGTAACCCGAAGTTCGTCGTCCTCAAGGCCGTCAAGCGCTGAGGGCTCCTGCTTCGCCCCGGCTTGCCGGGGGCCCATCCTTCAGCCACCGGCCCACCCTTCAGCCACCGGCGCGCCCCTTCGGCCCGCTCGGCGCGGCCCCACCGCTTCCGGCCGCATCGGTCGGGCCGCTTCGTCGCAGACTCCTTGCATGAATGTTCCGTACTGCGTATATTCATGCCAAGACCAAGGAGGAATGCCATGGCATTGCGAGTCGCCGTCGCCGGTGCGAGCGGTTACGCGGGCGGCGAGGTGCTGCGTCTGCTGCTCGGCCACCCGGAGGTGGAGATCGGGGCGCTCACGGGCGGCTCGAACGCGGGCACCAGGCTCGGCGCCCTGCAGCCGCACCTGATCCCGCTGGCCGACCGCGTCCTGGAGCCGACCACCCCCGAGGTGCTGGCCGACCACGACGTGGTGTTCCTCGCGCTGCCGCACGGCCAGTCCGCCGAGGTGGCCGAGGCCCTCGGCCAGAACGTGCTGATCGTCGACTGCGGCGCGGACTTCCGGCTCAAGGCCGCCGCCGACTGGGAGCAGTTCTACGGCTCGGCGCACGCCGGTACCTGGCCCTACGGCCTGCCCGAACTGCCCGGCCACCGGACCGCGTTGAAGGGCGTCAACCGGATCGCCGTCCCCGGCTGCTACCCGACCGCCGTCTCGCTCGCGCTCTTCCCGGCCTACGCCGCGCAGCTCGCCGAGCCCGAGGCCGTGATCGTCGCCGCCTCCGGCACCTCCGGCGCCGGCAAGGCCGCCAAGACCCACCTGCTCGGCAGCGAGGTCATGGGCAGTGTCAGCGCCTACGGCGTCGGCGGCGTCCACCGGCACACGCCGGAGATGTCGCAGAACCTCACCCCGCTCGCCGGGGAGCCGGTCACCGTCTCCTTCACGCCCACCCTCGTCCCGATGCCGCGCGGCATCCTCGCCACCTGCTCCGCCAAGGCCCGGCCCGGTGTGACCGGCGAGAGCCTGCGCGCCGCCTACGCCGAGGCGTTCGCCGGCGAGCCCTTCGTCCACCTGCTGCCCGAGGGGCACTGGCCGCAGACCAGCAGCGTCTACGGCTCCAACGCCGCCCTCGTCCAGGTCGCCCTGGACGAGACCGCCGGGCGGATCGTCGCGATCAGCGCGATCGACAACCTGGTCAAGGGCACCGCCGGCGGCGCGGTGCAGAGCATGAACATCGCCCTCGGCCTCCCCGAGGAGCTCGGCCTTCCCGTGAACGGAGTCGCACCGTGACCGACGACCAGAACCTCGGAGTGACGGCCGCCAAGGGCTTCCGCGCCGCCGGTATCACCGCCGGCATCAAGGCCTCCGGCACCCCGGACCTCGCGCTGGTCGTCAACGACGGCCCGTCGCTCGCCGCGGCCGGCGTCTTCACCGCCAACCGGGTCAAGGCCGCCCCCGTCCTCTGGTCCGAGCAGGTCCTCAAGGGCGGCCTGGTCTCCGCCGTCGTCCTCAACTCCGGTGGCGCCAACGCCTGCACCGGCCCGCTCGGCTTCCAGGACACCCACGCCACCGCCGAGAAGGCCGCGGAGGAGCTGAAGCTGAACGCCGGCGAGGTCGCCGTCGCCTCCACCGGCCTGATCGGCGTCCGCCTGCCGATGGACGTCCTGCTGCCCGGCGTCGCCACCGCCGCCGCCGAGCTCAGCGCCACCGGCGGCGAGGCCGCCGCGATCGCCATCAAGACCACCGACACCGTCCACAAGACCGCCCAGGTCACCAGCCCGGCCGGCTGGACGGTCGGCGGCATGGCCAAGGGCGCCGGCATGCTGGCGCCGAGCCTCGCCACCATGCTGGTCGTCCTCACCACCGACGCCGACCTCGACGCACCCGCGCTGGACGGGGCGCTGCGCGGCGCCACCCGCACCACCTTCGACCGGATCGACTCCGACGGCTGCATGTCCACCAACGACACGGTGCTGCTGCTCGCCTCCGCCGCCTCCGGGATCGCCCCCGACCGGGCGGAGTTCGACGAGGCCGTCCGCACCGTCTGCGCCGACCTCGCCCGCCAGCTGATCGGCGACGCCGAGGGCGCGAGCAAGGAGATCCGGATCGACGTCACCGACGCCGCCACCGAGGAGGAGGCCGTCGACGTCGCCCGCGTCATCAGCCGCAACAACCTGCTCAAGTGCGCGCTCCACGGCGAGGACCCGAACTGGGGCCGGGTGCTGGCCGCCATCGGCACCACCGCCGCCGCGTTCGACCCGAACCGTCTCGACGTGGCCATCAACGGCGTCTGGGTCTGCCGGGACGGCGGCGTGGGGGAGGACCGCGACCTGGTCGACATGACCGGCCGCGAGATCGTCATCACCGCCCGGCTCAACGCCGGCGAGGCCTCCGCCACCCTGTGGACCAACGACCTCACCGCCGACTACGTGCACGAGAACAGCGCCTACTCCACCTGAGCGCCCACTCCACCTGACCGCTCACTCCACCCGAAGCCGGATCCGACAAGGGACACCCGTGCAGATCGCACCCAAGGGCGAACAGGCCCGCAACAACACCGCGTTGCCCAAGGCCCTGACCCTCATCGAGGCGCTGCCCTGGCTGGAGCGCTTCCACGGCAAGACCGTCGTGATCAAGTTCGGCGGCAACGCCATGGTCGACGACAGCCTCAAGGCGGCCTTCGCCCAGGACGTGGTCTTCCTGCGCTACGCCGGCCTGCACCCCGTCGTCGTGCACGGCGGCGGCCCGCAGATCAGCGCCCAACTGGACAAGCTGGGCCTGGAGTCGAACTTCACCAATGGTCTGCGGGTCACCACCCCCGAGACCATGGACGTGGTCCGGATGGTGCTGGCCGGCCAGGTCCAGCGCGAGCTGGTCGGCCTGCTCAACGAGCACGGCCCGTTCGCGGTCGGCATGACCGGCGAGGACGCCCACACCATGACCGCGGTCAAGCGCTTCGCGGTCGTCGACGGCGAGCAGGTCGACATCGGCCTGGTCGGCGACATCGTCAACATCGAGGCCGGCGCCGTGAAGGCGCTCATCGCCGACGGCCGCATCCCGGTGATCTCCTCGATCGCCCGCGGCGCCGACGGCCACGTCTACAACATCAACGCCGACACCGCCGCCTCCGCCCTCGCGGTCGCGCTCGGCGCCGAGATGCTCGTGATCCTCACCGACGTCGAGGGCCTCTACAAGGACTGGCCGAACTCCGACGACGTGATCAGCCAGCTCGGCGCGAGCGAGCTGGAGGAGCTGCTGCCGGGCCTCGCCAGCGGCATGCTCCCCAAGATGGAGGGCTGCCTGCGCGCCGTCCGCTCCGGCGTCGGCACCGCCCGCGTCCTGGACGGCCGGGTGCAGCACAGCCTGCTGCTGGAAATCTTCACCGACGAGGGCATCGGCACGATGGTCGTGCCGGACGACGAACCGACCGTGACCGGGGGACTCGCATGACGTCGAACGACCAGCTCACCGACCGGTGGCAGCACGCCTTCACCGACAACTACGGCACCCCGCGGATCCCGCTGGTCCGCGGTGAGGGCGCGAAGCTCTGGGACGCCGACGGCAAGGAGTACACCGACCTGCTCGGCGGGATCGCCGTCAACGCCCTCGGCACCGCCCACCCGGCCGTCGTCGAGGCCGTCACGCGGCAGATCGCCGGCCTCGGCCACGTCTCCAACCTCTTCATGGCCGAGCCGACCATCGCCCTCGCCGAGCGGCTGATCGCGCTCTCCGGCCGGGCCGGCCGGGTGTTCTTCTGCAACTCCGGCGCCGAGGCCAACGAAGCCGCGTTCAAGATCAGCAGGCGGACCGGCCGCACCCACCTCGTGGCGCTGGAGGGCGGCTTCCACGGCCGGACCATGGGCGCCCTCGCGCTCACCGGCCAGCCCGCCAAGCAGGCCCCGTTCCTGCCGCTGCCCGGCGACGTCACGCACGTCCCGTTCGGCGACGTCGAGGCGCTGCGCGCCGCCGTCACCACCGAGACCGCCGCCGTCTTCCTGGAGCCGATCCAGGGCGAGAACGGCGCGATCCCGCTGCCCGACGGCTACCTCGTGGCCGCCCGCGAGATCACCCGGGCCACCGGCACCCTGCTGGTCCTGGACGAGATCCAGACCGGCATCGGCCGCACCGGCCACTGGTACGCCCACCAGGCCTTCGAGGGCGTCGACCCGGACGTGGTCACCCTCGCCAAGGCGCTCGGCGGCGGGCTGCCGATCGGTGCCGTCCTCGCCTTCGGGGAGGCCGCGGACCTGCTCACCCCCGGCCAGCACGGCACCACCTTCGGCGGCAACCCGGTGGTCGCCGCGGCGGCCCTGGCGGTGCTCGACACCATCGAGTCCGAGGGCCTGCTGGAGCACACCCGCAAGCTCGGCGAGCGGCTGCGCAAGGGCATCGAGGCGATCGGCGACCCGCTGGTCTCGCACGTGCGCGGCGCCGGGCTGCTGCTCGGCATCGTGCTCACCGAGCCGGTCTCGGCCCAGGTGCAGGCCGTCGCCCAGGAGGCCGGCTTCCTGGTGAACGCCGCCGTCCCGGACGCCGTGCGGCTCGCCCCGCCGCTGGTGCTCACCGAGCAGGAGGCGGACGCCTTCCTGGCCGCGCTGCCGGAGATCCTCCGGACGGTGCGGGAGAACGCCCCGGCCGATGCGATTCGAGCGTAGTCCGGGAGAATAATCACATGACCGTTCCCAACTCCGGCCAGTCCTCCGCCGGCCCGACGCCGCAGGTCCCGCAGACCCGCACCGCGCGCCACCGGCGGATCGTGGACCTGCTCACCCGCCAGCCCGTGCGTTCGCAGAGCCAGCTCGCCAAGCTGCTCGCCGATGACGGACTGGTGGTCACCCAGGCCACCCTCTCCCGGGACCTGGACGAGCTGGGCGCGGTGAAGATCCGCAACCGGGACGGCGCACTGATCTACGCCGTCCCCGCCGAGGGCGGCGACCGCACGCCGCGGGCACCGATGGGGGAGTCGGCCACCGAGGGCCGGATGGCCCGGCTGGCCGGCGAGCTCATGGTCTCCGCCACCGCGTCCGGCAACCTCGTGGTGCTGCGCACCCCTCCGGGCGCGGCGCAGTTCCTCGCCTCGGCGATCGACCAGGCCGAGGTCTTCGAGATCATCGGCACCATCGCCGGCGACGACACCGTACTGCTGATCAGCCGCGACCCGGTCGGCGGCCAGGCGCTCGCCGACCACCTGATGCAACTCGCCCAGGCAAAGGCGCAATAGCGCCGCGCCCGGGCGTTCGTGACGCCGGGGCCGAAGCGTCGGCCCCGGCCGAGGCACAAGGAGCAGCAGACCGCACAGCCCGTCCCCGCGTGGGCCCGGAGCCGGTCCCCTCGGGGGCCGGAGCCGGGCCCACGGTCGTTCCCGCAGCCGTTCCCGCGGCCGCTCGCGGACCCGCTCCGGCGGTCACCGCGGTTCGGGTTTTGAGATTCATACGGAGTAGTGCATACTTATGCCTATCGCCGTAAGCCTGTTCGCACAGTTGTGAAGGAGAAAGCCGTGACCGAGCGCGTCGTACTCGCCTACTCGGGCGGTCTGGACACGTCCGTCTGCATCGGCTGGATCGCCGAGGAGACGGGCGCCGAGGTCATCGCCGTCGCCGTCGACGTCGGCCAGGGCGGCGAGGACCTGGACGTCATCCGCCAGCGTGCGCTGGACTGCGGTGCCGTCGAGGCCGAGGTCGCGGACGCCCGTGAGGAGTTCGCCGACGAGTACTGCCTCCCGGCCCTCAAGGCCAACGCCCTCTACCAGGGCGAGTACCCCCTGGTGTCCGCCCTGTCCCGGCCGGTCATCGTCAAGCACCTGGTCGCCGCCGCGCAGAAGCACGGCGCCACCACGGTCGCCCACGGCTGCACCGGCAAGGGCAACGACCAGGTCCGCTTCGAGGTCGGCATCAACTCCCTGGCCCCCGGCCTGAAGTGCATCGCCCCGGTCCGCGACTACGCGATGACCCGGGACAAGGCGATCGCCTTCGCCGAGTCCAAGGGCCTGCCGATCGCCACCACCAAGAAGTCGCCCTACTCGATCGACCAGAACGTCTTCGGACGCGCCGTCGAGACCGGCTTCCTGGAGGACATCTGGAACGCCCCGATCGAGGACGTCTACGAGTACACCCAGGACCCGGCCGTCCCGCGCGAGGCCGACGAGGTGATCATCACCTTCGAGGCCGGCGTCCCGGTCGCCGTCGACGGCCGCAAGGTCACCGTCCTGCAGGCCATCGAGGAGCTGAACCGGCGGGCCGGTGCCCAGGGTGTCGGCCGCCTCGACATGGTCGAGGACCGGCTGGTCGGCATCAAGTCCCGGGAGATCTACGAGGCTCCCGGCGCGATCGCCCTGATCACCGCCCACCAGGCGCTGGAGAACGTCACCGTCGAGCGCGAGCTCGCCCGCTACAAGCGGCAGGTGGAGCAGCGCTGGGCCGAGCTGGTCTACGACGGCCTCTGGTTCTCCCCGCTCAAGCGGGCCCTGGACGGCTTCGTCAACGAGGCCAACCAGCACGTCTCCGGCGACATCCGGATGGTCCTGCACGGCGGCCGGGCCGTCGTCAACGGCCGCAAGTCGGACCAGTCGCTGTACGACTTCAACCTCGCCACCTACGACACCGGCGACACCTTCGACCAGTCGATGTCCAAGGGCTTCATCGAGATCTTCGGCCTCTCCTCGAAGATCGCCGCCCGGCGCGACCTGGCCTGATCAGCCCGTCCCGGGCCCCGGCCGAACCACCGCACGGCCGGGGCCCACCCCCAACCAACCCCCCTCCACGTGCAAGGAGCCCGAGCGATGCCTGCCGACCGGACCGCCGCCAGTAACAGTCCTGAGCTGCGCCTCTGGGGCGCGCGCTTCGCCGACGGCCCGTCCGAGGCGCTGGCCAGGCTCTCCGCGTCGGTGCACTTCGACTGGCGCCTGGCGCCGTACGACATCGCCGGCTCCAAGGCCCACGCCCGGGTCCTGCACCGGGCCGGCCTGCTCGGCGACGCCGAGCTCGACGCCATGCTCGCCGGGCTGGACCAGCTGCTCGCCGACGTCGAGGCCGGCACCTTCACCGGCACCGTCGCCGACGAGGACGTCCACACCGCCCTGGAGCGCGGCCTGCTGGAGCGGCTCGGTGCCGACCTCGGCGGCAAGCTCCGGGCCGGCCGTTCGCGCAACGACCAGA
Source organism: Kitasatospora sp. NPDC090091 (assembly GCF_044747365.1). Taxonomy (NCBI): domain Bacteria; kingdom Bacillati; phylum Actinomycetota; class Actinomycetes; order Kitasatosporales; family Streptomycetaceae; genus Kitasatospora; species Kitasatospora sp. NPDC090091. Next base: position 523,364 of record NZ_JBIVDY010000001.1, on the reverse strand, counting down.
TCGCCACCCTGTTCCGGATGTACCTGCGGGACCACGCCCGGATCATCGGCGCCCTGGTGCTCGACCTCCAGCACGCCCTGGTCGGCCTGGCCGAGGCGCACCCCGACACCGCCATGCCGGGCCGCACCCACCTCCAGCACGCCCAGCCGGTGCTCTTCGCCCACCACGTCCTCGCGCACGTGCAGGCCCTCGGCCGGGACGCCGAGCGGCTGCGCCAGTGGGACGCCCGCACCGCCGTCTCGCCGTACGGCTCCGGAGCCCTGGCCGGCTCCTCGCTCGGCCTCGACCCGCAGGCCGTCGCCGCCGACCTCGGCTTCGAGGGCGGCTCGGTCGGCAACTCCATCGACGGCACGGCCTCGCGCGACTTCGTCGCCGAGTTCGCCTTCGTCACCGCGATGATCGGGATCAACCTCTCCCGGATCGCGGAGGAGGTGATCATCTGGAACACCAAGGAGTTCGGCTTCATCACGCTGCACGACGCCTTCTCCACCGGCTCCTCGATCATGCCGCAGAAGAAGAACCCGGACATCGCCGAGCTGGCCCGCGGCAAGTCCGGCCGCCTGATCGGCAACCTGACCGGCCTGCTCGCCACCCTCAAGGCGCTGCCGCTCGCCTACAACCGGGACCTCCAGGAGGACAAGGAGCCGGTCTTCGACTCCTGCGACACACTGGAGGTGCTGCTGCCCGCCTTCACCGGCATGATGGCCACCCTCACCGTGCACCGGGAGCGGCTGGAGGAGCTCGCCCCGGCCGGCTTCTCGCTCGCCACCGACATCGCCGAGTGGCTGGTCAAGCAGGGCGTGCCGTTCCGCGTCGCGCACGAGGTGGCCGGCGCCTGCGTCAAGGTCTGCGAGCAGCAGGGCATCGAGCTGGGCGACCTGACGGACGAGCAGTTCGCCGCCATCTCCGAGCACCTCACGCCCGAGGTGCGCTCGGTGCTCAGCGTCCACGGCGCGATCGCCTCGCGCAACGGGCGCGGCGGCACCGCCCCCTCGGCGGTCGCCGTCCAGCTCGCCGAGGTCAAGGCCGACCTGGCCGTCCAGCAGGAGTGGGTCCAGGGCTGACCCCTCGGCAGCACCCGGGGGAGGGGCGCGGCGGGCCGACCGCCGCGCCCCTCCCGCGTGCACGCCACCGCCCGCCCGTAACCGGTGCCGCCCGTGCCCGGTCATCCACGGTATGTGCACCAACCTTCCCTTCGCCCGCTCCGCCGAGGACGAGGTTTTCGCCGAGCTCCGGCGCCGCCTCGTCCGCGAGGCGGTGGCCGCGCTGCCCGGCCGCTGCCCCGAACTCGTCACGGCCCTCACCGAGGACCCGCCGCCCACCTACCGGGAGATCGCCGAACGCCTGGGCATGGCCCGCGGCTCCATCGGCCCCACCCGCGCCCGCTGCCTCGCCTGTCTGCGCGTCCTCCTCCATGCCGAGCGCTACGCCTGATCCGCAGCGTCCGACGTCGGCGTCGCCCGATGCCGGCCTCCGACCCGTCCCACCCGCCCGCCCGGGCGACGTGACCCCCACCCGTCGGACGACGTGACCCTCGCCACGTCCGGCGGCTGGAAGGTTGAGAGCAGCTGACACGCGGGTAGAGCGCTGGCGAACGTAGCTCTTGACGGCGGAGCGAGCACTCGGATACTGAGCGTGAACGCGCTGTCGGCGCCGTCGGCCCCACCAGGGCCCCGCGGCTGGTACGTTCGTGCGCCACCCCCGGCCAGGGCCGATCCCCGGCCGGGACACCTCCGGCAGGGCATCCGGTGCGACACCCTCACATCCGCGCGCCGGGCACGACGATGGGGAGGCCCCAGCACATGGGCATGAGCGTGATCATCTCGGCGGCCGCCGCCGAGGACGCCGAGCAGATCCTCAAGCTCCAGTACCTCGGCTACCAGGGCGAGGCCGAGCTGTACGGCGACTGGACCCTGGACCCGCTGACGCAGAGCCTGGAGAGCCTGCGCGCCGAACTGGCCGAGCAGCAGTTCCTCGTCGCCCGGCTCGGCGACGAGGTGGTCGGCACCGTCCGCGGCCGGATCGGCGCCGACGGCGTCGCCCGGATAGGGCGTCTGGTGGTCCACCCCCGGATGCAGCGGCACGGCCTCGGCGGACGCCTGCTGGAGGCGCTGGAGCGCCGCCTCGCCGAGGACGGCCGCCCGGTGACCGCCTTCCGCCTCTTCACCGGCCACCGGAGCCTCGGCAACCTGCGCCTCTACGCCCGCCAGGGCTACCGCCAGACCGCCGTCGAGCAGATCAGCGGGCGGCTCACCCTGGTCCACCTGGAGAAGCCCGCCGCGGCCCCGCTCGCCGCCACCGCCTGACCTCGCGCGGCCGTCCCACCAGGCCCGGCACCGCCATCATCCGGACGCTCCGGAGGCGGTGCCGGGCCGTATCGTTGCAGGTGGAAGCGGTGTGTGTCCGCATTGCGGACACCGGATGCCGGGAATTGGGCGCAAATCCGCCCATCTGATTTACTGGCTCACATGACTGCGACGACGAACTGCACCCCCACCGGCACCATGCCGGCAGGTGAGCGTGCCATGTGTCGTCGAATGTGTCACTGCTGAGGGCCACCGCCTCCCTCCTCGCGCCCCGAAGCGAGACCCCGCCGCCCGCGCCCCGCGTGAGCGCCACGCCTGCCTCCGGCACAACCCCCCTCCCTCCGCCTGCCCGTCCACGGGCCGGTGGCGCTTCCTGACGACCCGTCGGTGCCGCGCCGTCGCGCGGCCCGCCCGTCCGGCGGTGGCGAACGAGGGGTGGCAGGTCCCGATCCCCCCCCCGGCACAACGCCGTCCGCCGGCGCAACGCCGTCCTCGCCGTCGACCGCAACCCGGTCCGGCGGCCGCACGCCGCCCGCCCCCGACCAACGGAAACAGCTGTGATCACCACCACGGACCTCACCAAGGTCTACCGCTCCCGCGGCCGCGAGGTGACCGCCCTCGCCGGCGTCGACCTCCACGTCCGACCCGGCGAGGTCTACGGAGTCGTCGGCACCAGCGGTGCCGGCAAGTCCACCCTCATCCGCTGCGTCAACTTGCTGGAGCGCCCCAGCTCCGGCACCGTCACGGTGGACGGCGTCGAACTCACCGCGCTCTCCGGCGGCGAGAACCGCGCCGGCCGCGAACTGCGCGAGGCCCGCCGCCGCATCGGCATGGTCTTCCAGCACTTCAACCTGCTGTCCTCCCGCACCGTGCAGGACAACGTCGAGCTCCCGCTGGAGATCATCGGCCTGGACCGCACCGAGCGCCGCCGCAAGGCCGCCGAACTGCTCGACCTGGTCGGCCTCGCCGACAAGGCCCGCAGCTACCCGAGCCAGCTCTCCGGTGGCCAGAAGCAGCGCGTCGGCATCGCCCGCGCCCTCGCCGGCGACCCCAAGGTGCTGCTCTCCGACGAGGCCACCTCCGCGCTCGACCCCGAGACCACCCGCTCCATCCTCAAGCTGCTGCGCGACCTCAACCAGCAGCTCGGCCTCACCGTCCTGCTGATCACCCACGAGATGGACGTCATCAAGTCCGTCTGCGACTCCGCCGCCCTGATGCGCGGCGGCAAGGTGGTCGAGTCCGGCGAGCTCACCGACCTGCTCACCACGACCGGCTCCGAACTGGCCCGCGAACTCTTCCCGCTCAGCGAGTTCGGCACCGGCCACCCCGGCGCCACCGTGCTGGAGATCACCTTCCAGGGCGACACCTCCGCCCGGCCCTTCGTCTCCCAGCTCGCCCGCACCTACCAGATCGACATCAACATCCTCGGCGCAGCCGTCGAGACCATCGCCGGCCGGACGGTCGGCCGGATGCGGGTCGAACTGCCCGGCAACCGGGCGGACAACGTGGTGCCGATCGGCTTCCTGCGCGAGCAGGGCCTGCAGGTGGACGTGATCGAGGCGAACGGCAACGACAAGGCGAGCGGAGCAGCGGCATGACCTGGGACCAGATGCAGGCACTGTTGTGGCCCGCCACCTGGGAGACCTTCCAGATGGTCGGCGTCTCCACCCTCGGCAGCGTGCTGCTCGGCCTCCCGCTCGGCATCCTGCTGGTGCTCACCGCCAAGGGCGGCGCACTGGAGAACACGCTGGTCAACCGGGTGATCGGCACCGTCGTGAACATCGCGCGCTCGCTGCCGTTCCTGGTCCTGATGGTCGCGCTGTTCTCCTTCACCAAGCTGATCGTCGGCACCTCGCTGGGCTGGCAGGCGGCGACCGTCCCGCTCACCATCGGAGCCATCCCGTTCTTCGCCCGCCTGGTCGAGACCTCCGTGCGCGAGGTGGACGGCGGCCTGATCGAGGCGGTCCGCGCCATGGGCGGCGACACCTGGACCATCGTCCGCAAGACGATGATCCCGGAGGCCCTGCCCGGCCTCACCGCCTCGCTCACCACCACGGTCATCACGCTGATCAGCTACTCCGCGATGGCCGGCACCGTCGGCGGCGGCGGCCTCGGCAACCTCGCCATCACCTACGGCTACCTGCGCTTCGAGACCACCTTCATGTGGGTCATCGTCGCCGAGCTGGCGATCATCGTCACCGTCGTCCAGCTGATCGGCGACTACGCCGTCCGCCGCCTCTCCCACCGCGGCAGCGGCGGCGGCCGCACCCGGCTGCTCCGCGGGCGCCGCACCCCCGCGGCGGCACTCGACGAGGACCTCGTCACCTCCTAGACCTCCCGCGCCCGACCCCGGGCCGCGGCTCCCCGCACCATGCAGAAAGGCACTTTTCGTGCGCAACGCCCTGAAGTTCACCAGCGTCCTCGCCACCGCCGGCATCGCCCTCTCCCTGGCCGCCTGCGGCAGCTCCGGCTCGTCCGGCTCCTCCGACCCGAACGCGCCGCTCACCGTCGCCGCCAGCCCCACCCCGCACGGCCAGATCCTCAAGTTCGTCAAGGACAACCTGGCGGAGAAGGCCGGCCTCAAGCTCGACATCAAGGAGGTCACCGACTACGTGACCCCCAACACCGCGGTGCAGGACGGCTCGGCCGACGCCAACTACTTCCAGCACGTCCCGTACCTGGAGGACTTCAACAAGAAGCACGGCACCAGCATCGTCTCGGTCGCGCCGGTGCACCTGGAGCCGCTGGGCGTCTACTCCAAGAAGGTCAAGTCCGTCACCGAGCTCCCCGACGGCGCCACCGTCGGCCTGCCCAACGACGCCACCAACGAGGGCCGCGCGCTCAAGCTGCTCGCCGACAACAAGCTGATCACCCTCAAGGACGGCGCCGGCACCGCGGCCACCCCGGCCGACATCACCGCCAACCCCAAGAACCTCAAGTGGAAGGAGCTGGAGGCCGCCCAGCTGCCCCGCTCCGTCTCCGACCTCGACGCCGCCGTCATCAACGGCAACTACGCGCTCGACTCCGGCCTCAAGCCGGCCACCGACGCGATCGTCCTGGAGAAGGCCGAGGGCAACCCGTACGCCAACATCCTCGCCGTCAAGAAGGGCAAGGAGAACGACCCGCGGGTCAAGAAGCTCGCCGAGCTGCTGCACTCCGCCGAGGTCAAGAAGTTCATCGACGACACCTTCCAGGGTTCCGTCGTCCCGGCCTTCTGACCGGACCCGCGACCGCGCACCGCACCCCTGGACCGGGCCCCCGCCGCACCTCGGCGGGGGCCCGGTCGGGCAGTATGCACGAGTGACGCCCTGACAGACCGTGTTCTGACGTACCGTCGTCCGGTTCGCGCACCGCGTGACACCGGGGGCACCGGCGAGGCGTACGGTGTGTCCACGACCCGGCGAGGAGAGACGGCATGGCAGCGAGCTTCCCCGAGACCGCCATCAGCACCGAGCGGCTGCTGCTGCGCCCCCTTGCGGAGCACGACGCCCCCGGCCTGGTCGCGATGATGGCCGACGACCTCGTCCTGGCCTGGACCGACCAGCCGCAGCCCTTCACCGAGGCACACGCGCGCGAGCTCGCCCGCACCCTCGCCCCCGACCACCGCGCGGCCGGCCGCGGCATCGTCTTCGCCGTCGTCGAGCACCTGACCCAGCGTCTGGTCGGCCTGGTCGAACTTCGGAACACCGAGTGGCGGCTGCGCTCCACCGAGATCGCCTACGTCACCGCCGCCTGGGCGCGCGGCGAGGGCTACGCGCCGGAGGCCGTCCTCGGCGTCGCGCAGTGGCTCTTCGAGGACCGCGGCTTCCTGCGCCTGGAGATGCGCACCGCCGCCGGCAACACCGCCGCCCAGCAGGTCGCCCAGAAGATCGGCGGCATCAGCGAGGGCGTGCTGCGCAGCGCCTGGATAGTGCGCGGCGAGGCCGGCGAGGCGGTGGGCGCACCGGCCGACCGCCGGGCGGGGGGAGAGAGCCGCAGCGACCTCATCCTGTGGAGCCTCCTGCCGGAGGACCTGGAGCAGCCGGCCGACCGGGAGATCGGCTGGCACGGCGACCACCACCGCTACGTCCTGCGCGACTGACCCGCCCGCCGCGGCTGCGGCCGCCGGTGCCGGGCCGCCGGCCCACCGCGCCGCAACGGGGCCGCCGGGCCCGCGGAGCCGCCCGTGCGCCGGCGTGCGCCGGACAGGTGTACGAGATGTCGGCCGCAGCGGGGATCACACCCGGTAACCTCTCCACCGGCGCCGAACGCGGGCGCAGCATGTCGGCGCACCGAGGCGAGGGAGAACGGCCGCAGATGGCTGACCGGATCACGGTCATCGGGTGGGACGGCACCCCGCTGACCGAGGCCGCCGGCGCGGCCCTCGCCGCCGCGACCCTGGTGGCCGGCGCGCCCTACCAGCTCAACGCCCTCCCGGTCCCCGGCGCCGCCGAACGGCTCGTCCTCGGCAACGTCCAGCTCGCCGCCCGGCGGATCGCCGAGCACCGCGGAGCCGCCGTCGTCGTGGCCGAGGGCGACCCCGGCTTCTTCGGCGTCGTCCGCACCCTGCGCCGCCCCGAGTACGGCCTCGAACTGGAGGTCCTGCCGGCGGTCTCCTCGGTCGCCGCCGCCTTCGCCCGCGCGGGCATGCCCTGGGAGGACGCCCAGGTGGTCAGCGCGCACGGCGGCCGGCTGCGCCGTGCGGCCAACATCTGCCGGGCCCACCAGAAGGTCGCCGTGCTCACCGCGCCCGGCGCGGGGCCGAGCGAGCTCGCCCTCATGCTCCGCGGGGTGCACCGCACCTTCGTCGTCTGCGAGGCGCTCGGCACCGACGACGAGGACGTCACCGTCCTCACCTCCGACCGGGTCGCCGACCACGACTGGCGCGACCCCAACGTGGTGCTGGTGATCGGCGGCAACAGTGGCGGCCCGCAGAACGGCGCGGTCTCCGAGGCGGCCGGCTGGCTGGCCGGGCGCCCGGTCGGCTACCCCGGCCCGGAGCGCGGCTGGGCGCTACCGGCAGAGGCATACGCGGGCGCCGGGAGCGCGGCGGACGCGCCGGGCGCATCCGACACGCTCCCGGCGCACGTCCGCGCCCTGGTGCTGGCCCGTCTGGGTGCCCGGCCAGGCGACCTGGTCTGGTCGGTCGGCGCCGGCAACGGGGCCCTCGCGGTCGAGGCGGCCCGGTTCGGCGCGGCCGTGGTCGCCGTCGAGGCCGACCGCTCGGCCTGCGCCCGGCTGGCCGTCAACGCCCGCCGCTACGGCGTCGAGGTGGAGACCGTCCACGGCGGCGGCCCCGAGGTGCTCGGCGGCCTGCCGGAGCCGGACGCCGTCGTCGTCGAGTCGGGCGGCCCGGCCGTGGTGCGCGCGGCCCTCGCCCGCCGCCCCGAGCGGTTCGTGGCGGTGGCCCGCACGTTCGCCGAGGCGGAGGACGTCCGCCGCGCCGTCGCCGAGGCCGGCTACCGGGCGGACGGCGCGCTGCTGCAGTCCACGCCGCTGGAGACCGCGCCGGCCGAGCCGGCGGGCGCGGGCGCAGGCGCGGGCCTGCGGCTCGGGGCGGGCGCCGACGGCGTGCTGCTGCTCTGGGGTGAGCAGATCGTGTGAAGGCACGGTGCCGCCGACGGTGGTCCGCTGGCGAATCCGGTGAGGGTTCCGCCGTCGGACCGCGGTTGCGGCGCGGCGCGAGCCGCGGGCACGCGCCGCCGCGAAGCGGTGATCCAGGTCGCATCCGGACACTGATTCGAGAGGCGGCGCCGCCGGGCCGGTAGTGTGGCGTCCGGGACGCAGGCGGCGTCCGGCAGCCCGCCCGATCCGGTCGGTTTGTCGCCTTTCCTGACGCGACGCAACCCGGTCCGGCTCGGAGTGTGGGCGATTCGACGGGCCGCCCGCCGGACCGGGAGAATGCCGTAGGGTCCGGTGCGGTCGTGCCGGTTGCCCCGGCCTGTCGTTGTTTCAGTTGACGCGCCGCCCCCGTCGGGCGGTGCGCGGGCCGGGGTGCCGCAGCGCGCCGGAAGGACTTCGGCCGCAGCGCCTCGGCGCGGCGGCCGCGTGTGGTTGAGGGACGGGCCGGTGCAGGCCCGACCCGTGCGGATGGGCGCTGCGGTCGGTGATCGCGTCGCCGAGGGCGCGGCAGCGGCCTGGAAGGAGCTTTGACATGACCGATGGCGGCCACGTCCCGAACGAGGGACTTCCGGAGCACCTGCTCGCCGGGCCCGACCCGCTCGGCGGCCCGGGGGGCGTCGCGGCCGTCGCCCCCGCGCAGGGCGTCGTACCCGTGCAGGGTGCCGCGGTGGACGGCGGCGTGGTCCCGAACCCGGCGATGCCCAACCCCGTGATGCCCAACCCCATGATGCAGAGCCCCGTGATGCCGAACCCGGGCGTGCCGGACGGCGGCCTGACCGGCGGGGTGCCGCCGCAGGACTTCCAGAGCCACGGCCGGCCGATCGGCGTGCCCGGCCAGTTCGTCCCGGCCGCCGACATGCCCGGTGCGGGCGTGCCCGGTGCCCCGGGCATGGCCGGTGTCGCCGGCGTTCCCGCCGAGGGCTGGGCCGTCGACCCGGGCGCGCCGCGCCCCGCCTTCCACTTCCTCGACCAGCCCGACGACGACCAGCCGGACCCGCTGGACGACGAGGACGACGTCCTGCTGATGCCCGGCCCGCAGGGCTCCTGGGGCGAGCCGGTCGCCGCTCCCGCCGAGCAGGGTGCCGAGCAGGGCGTGCCCGGCACCCCGGTCGAGCCGTCCTGGCCGCCGCTGGACCCGCCGGCCCTCGGCGCCGACCAGGCCGCCCAGCCGGTGCCGGGCCAGTCGATGCCCGGCCAGCCGATGGTCCAGCCCCTCCAGACCCAGGGTCACGGCATCCAGGTCCCGGTCCAGCCGCAGGGCCAGGATCCGGTGACGGCGGCTCAGCCGCCGCGCCGCCCGCTGCACGCCGGTCCGCCGATCCCGGACCCGTCGCTGATGACCGGCCAGGTGCCGGTCCGCTCGCTCGCCGACCGCGGCCCCTCGCTGGGTGGCACGCCCGCGCACGGCATCCCGGTCGTCGTCGGCCAGCCCGAGCCGCAGGCCGCCGTGCCGGTGCAGGCCCAGCCGATCGCGGTCGCCCAGCCGATCCCCGTCGAGCAGCCGGTCCAGGACGTTCCGCAGGCCGCGCAGCCGGTCGAGGGCGTGCAGGCCGACGGCCCGCAGGTCGTCGAGGGCGTGCCGGGTGTGCAGCCCGTGGCCGCCGAGGCCGTGCCCGCCGCCGAGGCGCCGGTGGCCCCGGAGGCGGTCGTGGCCGAGCCGGTCGCCGCTCCGGTCGCCGCCGCTCCGGTCGCCGTCGAGCAGCTCGCGGTGGCCGCGGAGGCCGCCGTCGCGCAGGCCGAGCCGGTCGTCGTCGACCCGTCGGCCGCCCCCGTCGAGGCCGTTCCCGCCGAGGCCGTCGTCGAGTCGACCTCCGTCGAGGCCGTGCCCGGTGACGCCCAGGGTGCTCCCGCCGCCGCGGAGGAGGCGCCGGCCGAGGCCGCCGCCCAGGCCGAGCAGCAGCCCGCCGCCCAGGCCGGCCAGCCCCGTCGGATCGCCGCCTTCCTGGCCGCGCCCACCCCGCACGGCCTCCCGCAGGTCGAGGCCACCGAGCCGGTCCCGTCCGGCGAGGACCCGGCGGTCGAGCAGTCCGTCCCCATAGCGCCCGCGGCCCAGCCCGAGGTCGTGACCGCCGAGGCGGTCCAGCCGGCCGAGGCCGTGCAGGACGACCCGTCCGCGCAGCCCGACCCCGGTGCCGAGCCCGTCGCCGAAGCCGTCGTCGAGCCGGTGGAGGCCGTGGTCGTGGAGCAGCCCGCGGAGCAGTCCGAGGCCCTGCCCGAGGCCGCCGCCGAGACGGCCGCCGCCGAGACGGCGGTCGGTACCGGCGAGATGCCGTCCGGCCAGGTCGTCGCCGGCCCGGAGGCCGAGCAGGCGCAGCAGGCTCCGGTCGACGCCGCCGTCCCGGCCCCGGAGGCGCCGGAGACCGCGGAGACGCCGGAGACCACCGATCCCGCCGGGCAGCCCGAGGCACCGGCCGGCGAGGTGGCCGGCGAGCCGGCCGTCGCGCCCGAGCCCGAGCCTGCCACCGAGCCCGTCGCCACCGAGCCCGCGGCCGAGGCCGTCGCCGAGGCCGCCCCGGCGGACCAGGCCGATGGAACCGACGCCCCCGTCGGGCCGTCCGCGAACGAGGCCGTCGGCGAGCCCGCCGCCTCCGCCGACGAGGCCACCGGCGCCGAGGCCGGCGCCGACGTGCCCGCCGCCGAGGACGCCGCGCCCGAGGAGCCCGCCGAGCCGCGCGGCCCCGCCGCCGTCGGCTTCGACGACGCCGGCCGCGAGGCCGTCCACCAGGTCATCCGCGAGCGCCGCGACATCCGCAACGGCTTCCGCCCGGACCCGATCCCGCACGAGGTGCTGATCCGCGTCCTGGAGGCCGCCCACACCGCGCCCAGCGTCGGCTTCTCCCAGCCGTGGGACTTCGTGGTGATCCGCTCGGCCAAGACCCGCCGCAAGATGCACGAACTGGCCGAGCGCCAGCGCGAGGCGTACGCGGACACGCTCCCCAAGGGCCGGGCCAAGCAGTTCAAGGAAATCAAGATCGAGGCCATCCTCGAAACCCCGGTCAACATCGTGGTGACCGCCGACCGCACCCGCGGCGGCCGCCACACGCTGGGCCGCCACACCCAGCCCCAGATGGCCCCGTACTCGGCCGCCCTCGCGGTCGAGAACCTCTGGCTGGCCGCCCGCGCCGAGGGCCTCGGCGTCGGCTGGGTGAGCTTCTTCGACGAGGACGAGATGGTCCGCGAGCTCGGCCTGCCCGAGCACCTGGAGGTCGTCGCGTACCTGTGCGTCGGCTACGTCGACGCCTTCCCGGACGAGCCCGAGCTCCAGCAGCAGGGCTGGGCCAAGAAGCGCCCGCTCTCCTGGGTCGTCCACGAGGAGCAGTACGGCAACCGCGCGCTGCCCGGCGAGGAGCCGCACAGCCTGCTCGCCGAGACCCTGCGCGGCATCCGCCCGCTGGACGCCAAGGCGCTCGGCGAGGCCTGGGACCGCCAGAAGCGGATGACCAAGCCGGCCGGCTCGCTCGGCATGCTGGAGATCATCTCCGCCCAGCTCTCCGGCCTCTCCCGCAAGTGCCCGCCGCCGATCCCGGAGCCCGCCTGCGTCGCGATCTTCGCCGGCGACCACGGCGTGCACGCCCAGGGCGTCACGCCCTGGCCGCAGGAGGTCACCGCCCAGATGGTCGGCAACTTCCTGGCCGGGGGAGCGGTGGTCAACTCCTTCGCCAAGCAGATCGGCACCGAGGTCTGCGTGGTCGACGTCGGCGTGGCCGCCGAGCTGCCCGACGCGATCCAGCAGGGCCGCACCACCGGCCTGCTGCCCCGCAAGGTCCGCCCCGGCACCGGCGACATGACCCAGGGCCCGGCGATGACCCGTGAGGAGGCCCTCAAGGCCATCGAGGTCGGCATCGAGACCGCCCGCGACCTGGTCGCCGCCGGCAACAAGGCCCTGGTCACCGGCGACATGGGCATCGCCAACACCACCGCCTCCGCCGCGCTGATCTCCGTCTTCACCGGCCTGGACCCGGCCGAGGTCACCGGCCGCGGCACCGGCATCGACGACGAGACGCACGCCCGCAAGATCGAGGTGATCCGCGCCGCGCTCGCGCTGCACCAGCCGGACCCGGCCGACCCGATCGGCGTCCTCGCCGCCGTCGGCGGCCTGGAGCACGCCGCCATCGCCGGCTTCCTGCTCGGCGCCGCCTCGCTGCGCACCCCGGTCATCCTGGACGGCGTCATCGCCGGCTCGGCGGCCCTGGCCGCCAAGGCCATCGCCCCCGAGGTGCTGGCCGCCTGCATCGCCGGCCACCGCTCCGCCGAGCCCGGGCACCAGGCCGCGCTCGCCAAGCTCGGCCTGCGTCCGCTGATCGACCTCGACCTGCGGCTCGGCGAGGGCACCGGCGCCCTGCTGGCCCTGCCGCTGGTGCAGAGTGCGGCCCGCGCGATGCACGATGTAGCCACGTTCGACTCCGCCGGGGTCACCGAGAAGTCCTGACGCCCGCCCGCACCGCTCCGTGTACCGGCCCGAGGGCGCGCCGGCACACGGAGCGGTGCCGCGTACCCCCACCACCCTCACCCGACCCAGGAGCACCGCCCATGACCGCGCCCAACCCGCCCTCCGTGCCCGCCGACCGGCCGGACGGGCCCCACCCCCACCCCGGCACCGAGGGCCGCACGCCCTACCCGGTCGGGCTGCTGCTCGCCGGCCGCCGGGTGGTGGTGGTCGGAGGTGGCCAGGTCGCCCAGCGCCGGCTGCCCGCCCTGATCGCCACCGGTGCGGACCTGCACCTGATATCGCCGGCCACCACCCCCGCCGTCCAGGCCATGGCCGACGCGGGCGAGCTGACCTGGCACGAGCGCCCGTACCGGGACGGCGACCTCGCCGACACCTGGTACGCCCTGGTCGCCACCGACGACCCGGCGGTCAACACCGCGGTCAGCGCCGAGGCCGAGCGCGAGCGGGTGTTCTGCGCCCGCAGCGACGACGCGGCCGCCGCCACCGCCTGGACCCCGGCCAGCGGGCGCGACGCCGGCGCCACCGTGGCGGTGCTCACCGGCGACCCGCGGCACTCCGCCGCGCTGCGCGACTCCATCGTGAACGGCCTGCGGGACGGCTCGCTGGCGGCCCGCCGGCACCGTACCGGGGACGCCTCCGGGGCGTCGGGCCCGGGGCGGGTCGCCCTGGTCGGCGGCGGCCCGGGCGACCCGGACCTGATCACCGTGCGGGGCCGCCGGCTGCTGGCCGACGCGGACGTGGTGGTCGCGGACCGGCTGGCCCCGCGGGAGCTGCTGGCCGAGCTGCCCGAGCACGTCGAGGTGATCGACGCGTCGAAGATCCCGTACGGGCGGTTCATGGCCCAGGAGGCGATCAACCGGACGCTCGTCGAGCACGCCAAGGCCGGCAAGTTCGTGGTCCGGCTCAAGGGCGGCGACCCGTACGTCTTCGGGCGCGGCGGCGAGGAGCTGCTGGCCTGTGCCGAGGCCGGCCTGCCGGTGACGGTGGTCCCGGGGATCTCCAGCTCGATCAGCGTGCCGGCGGCGGTCGGCGTGCCGGTCACCCACCGGGGCATGACGCACGAGTTCACCGTGATCTCCGGCCATGTCGGGCCGGACGACGAGCGCTCGCTGACCAACTGGGAGGCCGCCGCCCGGATGAGCGGCACCCTGGTGCTGCTGATGGCCGTGGACAAGATCGGCGCGATCGCGGCGAAGCTGGTGGAGTGCGGCCGCCCGGCCGACACCCCGGTGGCCGTGGTCCAGGAGGGCACCACCGCGGCCCAGCGCCGGGTGGACGCCACCCTGGCGACCGTCGCGGCCACGGTCGAGGCCGAGCGGATCAAGCCCCCGGCCGTGATCGTCATCGGCGACGTCGTCAACGTGCTGGCCCCGGCTTTCACCGGCGCCTGAGCCCACCGCACTTTGCGAAGTCCGGCCGGCGCCTGAGCCCACCGCACTCTGCAAAGTGCCACAGCCACGCGCACCCGATCCCGTGAAGCACCCAGGAGTGGGAAGTCGGCCCCGCCGACTTCCCACTCCGACCCCCGCGGCGCCCGCGGCCCCGGCTCACTCCAGCGGCTGCTCCGTCCAGATCACCTTCCCGGTCGCCGTGTACCGCGTCCCCCAGCGGTCCGCGAACTGCGCGACCAGGAACAGCCCGCGCCCGCCCTCGTCCGTGGTGGCCGCGTACTTCAGATGCGGCGAGGTGCTGCTGGCATCGGACACCTCGCAGATCAGCGCCCGGTCGCGGAGCAGTCGCACCCGGATCGGCTCCGACCCGTACCGGATCGCATTCGTCACCAGCTCGCTGAGGATCAGCTCGGTGACGAACGCAGTCTCGTCCAGCCCCCACTGCGCCAGCCGCTCCGCCACCGCCGCCCGCACCGCACCCACCGCGGCCGGGTCGGACGGCACGTCCCACTCCGCCACCTGGTCCGGCACGAGCACCCGGGTGCGCGCCACCAGCAGCGCGATGTCGTCCTGCGGATGCGCGGGCAGCATCGCGCCCAGGACGTCCGCGCAGGTCTGCTCCGGCGTCCGCGGCGGCCCGCTCAGCGCCGTCCGCAGCCGCTCCAGCCCCTCGTCGATGTCCCGCTCGCGGTCCTCCACCAACCCGTCCGTGTAGAGCACCAGCCGGCTGTCCTCCGCCACCTCCAGCTCCACCGTCTCGAACGGCAGCACTGCCAGGCCCAGCGGCGGTCCCGTCGGCAGCTCCGGGAACACCACCTGCCCGTCCGGCGAGACCAGTGCCGGCGGCGGGTGCCCCGCACTGGCCAGGGTGCAGCGCCGCGACACCGGGTCGTAGATCGCGTACAGGCAGGTCGCGCCGGTCACCGCTCCTGAACCGCCGGTCGCGGACTCCTCCTGGTCGATCCGGTTCACCAGGTCGTCCAGGTGCCCGAGCAGCTCGTCCGGCGGGAGGTCCAGCGTCGAGAAGTTGTGGATCGCCGTCCGCAGCCGCCCCATGGTCGCCGCCGCGTGCAGCCCGTGGCCCACCACGTCCCCGACCACCAGTGCCACCCGGGCACCCGGCAGCGGGATCACGTCGAACCAGTCCCCGCCGACCCCCGCCTGCGCCGGCAGGTACCGGTGCGCCACGTCCAGCGCGTTCTGCGCCGGCAGGCTCCGCGGCAGCAGGCTGTGCTGCAGCGTCACCGCCATCGCGTGCTCCCGGGTGTACCGGCGCGCGTTGTCGATGCACACCGCCGCGTGCGCGACCAGCTCCTCGGCCAGCGCGAGGTCCTCCTCCTCGAACGGCTCCGGCCGGTCCGCCCGCCAGAACCGCGCCACCCCCAGCAGCACCCCGCGCGCCTTCAGCGGCACCCGCACCAGCGAGTGCACCCCGAACCGCAGCGCGTGCGCCGCGCCCTCCGGGTCCTGCTCCCGCCACGCCGTGCTCTCCGCCAGCCGCGGCTCCACCGCCGGCTTCCCGGTGTTCAGCGCACCCGCCAGCGGCGTCGACGGCACCACGTCCAGCACCGTGCCCACCGGGTAGAACGGCGAGTCCTCCCGCACCCCGGCGAACGCCGCCCGGCGCACCCGGCCCAGCGCCACGCCCGCCGGCGGCTCGTCGCCGTCGAGCACCTGTTCGGCCAGGTCGACCGTGACGAAGTCCGCGAACCGAGGCACCGCCACCTGCGCCAGCTCCTCCGCCGTGCGCGTCACGTCCAGCGAGCTGCCCACCGCGACACCCGCGTCGTACAGCAGCCGCAGCCGCCGCTGCGCCACCTCGGCCCGGCCGGAGAGCGCCAGCAGTTCGGTGGAGTCACGCAGTGTGGCGACCAGGCCGGGCGGGCCGCCGTCGCGGTCGGTGAGCCGGATGTTCACCGCCAGCAGCCGCTCCCCGGACAGCACCACCTCGTCGGTGACCGGCCGGTCGGCGGTCAGCAACTCCTCGGGCGCGTGGTCCAGGCCCAGCTCCGTCACCAGTCGGCCCTCGGCGTCGGCCGGCAGGTCCAGCAGCCGGCGGGCCTCGTCGTTGCAGAGCAGCAGCCGCCCGTCGCCCTCGACGATCAGCACGCCCTCGCGCACGGCGTGCAGCACGGCCGCGTGGTGCTCGTACATCCGCGTCATCTCGGCCGGCCCGAGCCCGTGCGTCTGCCGCCGCAGCCGACGGCTGATCAGTGCCGTCCCGCAGGTGGCCAGCCCCAGCGCCATCGCCGCGGCGCCGAGCACCACGGGCAGCTGCCGCTCGCTGGCACTGCTCACGTTCTCGATCGTGATCCCGGACGACACCGCACCGATCACCTGGCCGTCCGGCGCGCGCACCGGCACGGTCGCCTGGACCAACGGCCCGAGTGTGCCGTCGATCTGCTCGGTCACCACCTGCCCGTCGAGGGCGGGCTCGTAGTTACCTACGAACTTCTGGCCGATCCGGTCCGGATTGGGGTGCGTGTAGCGGATGCCGTCGGTGTTCAGCACCACGATGAAGTCCACGCCCGCGTTGATCCGCGCCGCCTGCGCCTTGGGCTGCAGGATCGCGGTCGGATCGGGGGACTGCATGGCGGCGACGATGCCGGGCGAGTTGGCGAAGGTCTGCGCCACCGCCACCGACCGGTTGGTCGCCTCCTGCCGGGCGTCGTTGCGCGACTGCACCACCAGGGCCACCACGGCCGCGGCGACCAGAAGCAGCACCACCAGGACCTGGAGTGCGAAGAACTGCCCAGCCACCGAGCGGCGCTTCACCGACTTCGGCCACGCCGCCCGCGGCTGCTGTAGCCGACCGCGTGGGCGCCCACCGGAGGAGCCGGCGGTTCCGGTGGCGAGAGAGGAGGCGGTGGAGCCAGAAGCACCAGAGCCCGACGGAGCCCAGGATCGGCCCGGAAAACGGGCCATACGCCATATTTGCACTCCGTGTGCCGAGGGGCCAAGACCAGCCACACCCGACCGTTCGGCCGTTTGGCCTTCTCCACCCCGACTTGGCAAGATCGCAGGGTGTCCGAGCCCAGCATCATCACCGATCCCGCCGACCCGCGCCTCGCCGACTACACCGGCCTGACCGACGTGGAACTGCGCCGCCGACGCGAGCCCGCGGAGGGCCTGTTCATCGCCGAGGGCGAGAAGGTGATCCGCCGCGCCCTCGCGGCCGGCTACCGGATGCGGTCGATGCTGCTGACGGCCAAGTGGCTCGACGTGATGGCCGACGTGATCGCCGAGGCCGACGCCCCCGTCCACGTCGTGGAGCCCGCGCTGGCCGAGGCCGTCACCGGCTACCACGTCCACCGGGGCGCGCTCGCCTCGATGGAGCGCAAGCCGCTGCCGGACGCCGCCGAGGTACTGGCCGGCGCCCGCCGGGTGGCCGTGCTGGAGGGCCTGGTCGACCACACCAACCTGGGTGCCATCTTCCGCAGCGCCGCCGCGCTCGGGATGGACGCCGTCCTGCTCTCGCCCGACTGCGCGGACCCGCTGTACCGGCGCGCGGTCAAGGTCTCGATGGGCGCCGTCTTCGCCGTCCCCTACGCCCGGCTGGACCCGTGGCCGGCCGCCCTGGACACGGTCCGCGAGGCGGGCTTCAGCCTGCTCGCGCTCACCCCGGCCGAGGGCGCCGTCGCCCTGGCCGCCCTGGCCCCGCACCGGCTGCCCAAGGCCGCGCTCATGCTCGGCGCCGAGGGCGACGGCCTCACCCGGCGCGCCATCGACGCCGCCGACCACCCCGTACGCATCCCCATGGCCCACGGCATCGACTCCCTGAACGTCGGCGCCGCCGCAGCCGTGGCCTTCTACGCCGTCACCGCCGCGGCCTGACCTACCCCGGGCGGAGTGGGAGGTCGGCCTGCCCGACTTCCTGTGCGGGCCGGTGGGGGCTGCTGGCAGCGCGTGCCGCTGCCCTCGGACGACGTGGCGACGTGGCGACGTGAGAAGTCGGCCCGTCCGACTTCCTGCGTGGCGCGGAGCGCGGCGGCTCCGGGGGTCAGCCTGCCGGTGCCGTGGGCGGGGCGGGGGCTGCTGCGGGGGGCGGGGTCACGGTCACCGTGGGGGCGCCGGGCCAGGACTCCTCGATGCTCCCGTCCGGCCGCACCGTGTAGCGGGTGGACGCGGTCGCGCCCGTCTGGCTGCTCCGCTCCTCGCGGACCAGCGCGCCGTTGTCGAGCCGCCAGGCGGCCGCCGCCTGCGGGTCCGCGGCCGAGGACCGCGCGGCGAGCGCCACGGGCGTGTCCCCGTTGAAGCCGAAGAGCTGGACCAGGTCGGTCGGCACCGAGCCCTCCGTGCGGCGCAGCACCACCAGGCCGGCCGGTGCCCCCCTGTAGCGGGCGGAGAGGACGGTGCTCAGCGCGACCTGCGGTCCCGCGCCTGCAGAGCGGCCGTCCCGCAGCGCGATCGGCGGTCCGCCGGCCGGGTCGGGGTAGCTGCGGTTGGGCCAGTCCACCGCCGGGTTCGCCCCCTGCGCGGGCGCCAGCGCGCCCTCGCCGGCCGGGCCGCCCGTACGGGCCGTTGCCACGGGGGGCGTCGGGGACTGCGGCAGGGCCGACGGCGCCGCGCCGTCCACCGACTGCCCGGCCGCGCCGGGCGGCACGGCTGGGCCGCCCGTGCCCGGCCGGTCCGCGGACGCGGTGGTGACCGTCGTCGCGCCCACCGGGCCGAGGCCCTGGTTGCTCCGGTTCTCGCACCCCTGCGCCGCCGCGATCGCCAGGGCGACGCCGACCGTGACGGTGACGAAGACGATCAGGCGCTGCCGCAGCAGTCGCTGCCGGGCGCTGCCGGGACGGCCGCCGGGTACGGGCGTGTGCTGCCGGTCCCGGCTCCGCCCGCGCGGGCGGACGGGCCGCTGCCCGCCCTCGCGCGGACCGGGCTGCGCCGCCGGCGCGCCGCCCCGGCCGGGGGCCGGGGTCTGCTGCCGCTCGCGCATCGGCCGGGTGGCCTGGACGGCCTCGGCCCGGGGCATCGGTCTGGTGGTGGGCTGGCCGGCCGTGCCGTGCGGGCGCCGCTGCGCCGCCGCCCCGGCCCGGGCGCCGGGGTGCCCCGCGGGGTGGACGCCGGGGTGACCGGCCGCGCGACCGCCCGCCGTTCCGTTCCCGGGGCCGCCCGCAGGGCCGCCCGCGACCCTGCCCGCAGCACCACTGTCGGGGCCGCCGGGAGCGCCGTGCCCCCCGGGAGGAGCACTGTGCTGCCCTCCGGCGAGCCCCGCGCCGGAACCGGCCGCGCCGGCGTGCCCGCCTGCCCGGCCCGCGGCCGCCCGGGCCCGTGCCACGCCCGCCGGATCCGGAGCACGCCCGGGCGCGGGGACCCCACGGCCTGCGGCCGGCGGCACCGGCGCTGCCGCCGCACCGCGTCCGGGAACGCCCGGACGCGCCCCGCCGGCCGGTCGCCGGCCCGCCGGACGGGCCGCGCGCTCCGCGGCCGTACCGTCGAACCCGACCCCGCCGACGGGCCCACCGACGACCCCGCCGGCGACCGCACCGCCCGGCACCGTCCGACCGGACGCCGGACCGCCGGCCACCGCCCCGCCGGCCCCGCCCGCACCACGCGCCGCCAGCTCGCTGAGCCGCTCGTGCAGCGCGGCCGCGCCGGGCCGTTCGGCGGGCTCCTTGGCCAGGCAGGCCCGGATCAGCGGCGCCAGCTGAGGCGGCACCTCCGAGAGGTCGGGCTCCTCGTGCACGACCCGGTACAGCATCACCTCGGAGGAGGCCCCCGAGCCGAACGGGGTGTCCCCGGTGAGCGCGTACGCCAGCGTCGCCCCGAAGGCGAAGACGTCCGTCGCGGGCGTCACGGCCACGCCGCGCACCTGCTCGGGCGCCAGGAATCCGGGCGAGCCGACGGCGGTGCCGACGTGGGTGAGCGTGCTGGCACCGCGCGACCACGCGATGCCGAAGTCGATGATCCGCGGCCCGCGCGGCGACAGCAGGATGTTGGAGGGCTTGAGGTCCCGGTGGACGACGCCCGCCTCGTGCACCTTGACCAGCCCGTCGGCCAGCGCGGCACCGATCCGGGCGACCTCCGTCCACGCCAGCGGCCCCTCGTCGCCGACCCGCTTGTAGAGCGAGGGCCCGGGGACGTACGCGGTGGCCAGCCAGGGGCGGTCCGCCTCGATGTCGGAGCCCACCACCCGGGCCGTGCAGCCGCCGCGGATCCGGGAGGCGGCGGCGATCTCGCGGGCGAAACGCGTGCGGAACTCCATGTCCTCGGCCAGCTCGGCGCGGATCAGCTTGAGCGCCACCCGCTGCCCGCGGCGGTCGGAACCGAGGTAGACCACGCCCATGCCGCCGGCCCCCAGCCGCCGGTGCAGTCGGTACGGCCCGACGATGCGGGGGTCCTCACGCCTCAGCCGCATCATCGCCATGTTCGCTTCCCCGTCAGCCCGTGGGTGAGGCCCCGTCGGTTTGGGGCATCGTCAGTTCCTGTCTGGCACAGCTTACGGACTGGCCGCTGCGGTGTGCTGATACGCAACACCCGAACCCTCCGTGCGATTGTCCGATCTTGCGCTGACCTGCAGGTCACAGGCGTGCCGAAACGATTCTCGGGGTCGGCTCTCAGGGTTCCCCCGGGGGCGCGGAGGAAGCCGCCTCCCCCTCCGGTAGTACACCGCAAGTCGGAGGCTCATCCTCGGGGAGGCCCGCAGAACAATACGACGGCATGACGTCCGTCCACCCCCTCCCGCCATAGCGTTGTCCTCAGCGGTGGACGGGGAGCTCGTCCCCCGAGGTAATCCGTCCACCGCGTCCGCGTCGAGCGACCAGCAGGCACCGGCAGTACACGAATCAGGAGTAGGGGCATGGCACCGCAGCTCACGGGATCACCCCGCCGCCGTCGGCCGGCCTTCACCCAGCGCCACGCCGCCGAGCCGACCAGGCACCCGGCGGTCGCGCTGGCCATGGCACTGCCCTGCGCCGTGCTGCTGGTGATGCTGTTCGGCGGCTGGGAGCAGATGGCGAACCAGGCCCAGGCCCTCGCCGAACTGATCACGCACTGACCCGAGCGCCGGGCCCGGTCCTCCGGACCCCCGGCACGGGGAGCAATCCGGCTGACAGAGCCGGTCACTGAACGGGCACTGAATCCCCTGGGGACGGGGAGCCAGTGCCGCCGGGGAAGGCCGTGCCCGCGATGACACGCGGACGGGCGAGGAGCGGTGCACAGAGCACCCCGGCAGGCGGAGATGCCGCGTACGGACGTCGGTGAGGGCGACCGTACGCGGCTCTTCATCTCCTGTACGACCCAGCGGCTTTCCCGCGCAGCCGGGGACTCTCCCGCGCGGCCGGGACCTCGTACGACCCACCCCTGTCCCGCGAGCCCGGGCCGCTCCGCGGGCAGCACAAACGGCCGGGGCCGTGACCCTCGCGGATCACGGCCCCGGCCGTTACTGTGCGCGATACT